>CALEZJ010000274.1 GCA_937927885.1 uncultured Paracoccaceae bacterium
CGTCGGCGGTCAGGCCCCTGGCAAGGGCTTGTGCGAAGGCTTCATGGCGGGGGTTGGCGAGGGGTGGGATCAAGGGTCAGTTCCGCCTGCGGCCGGAGACAAGGTCGCCCTGCCTTTCGAGACAGGCCCATCCGCCGGTATCGATGAACAGCAATCCAGCCGCCCTGAGGCACGCTTGCGCTTGCCATGCCCGTGCGAAGTCCCAACCGAGTGCGCTGCCGAAAGAACCCGAGCGCACGGGACCATTGGCGCGCAGGTGTTCCAGAACAGCCCGGGCATCCTGATGCGAGGCCCAATGACGACGAAGGAGCGATGGCGACAACCCGGCCAATCGCGCCGTCTCGGCGAGCGCCGCGGCTTCGGCGACCTCACGAGGTTCGTGCCCCGCATACTCGCGTAGCGCCGCGCGCTCTTCGAACCTGTCAATAGCCTCATCGAGCACGTCCGCCAACGCTGGGCTAGCGACTTCCGCCGGGATTTGTGTCGGACATGTCGGACATGTCGGACCCGATTGATTCAACGCGACTTTTTCTGCGCAACCTTCGGCACCTGATGTCGGACACGTCGGACCAATAGAACTCCTTGGGTCCGACAGGACCGACTTGGTCAAACGCGCAGGGTCCTTGAAAAGTTCAAGGATTCCAAACGGGTCCGACATGTCCGACATTTCCGACCGTTCCTTGGGGGGATCGCGGTCAATCACTGCCAGCCCCCAGGATCGCGCCGCTCACAGCATAGACACGTGGCTTTCGCCTGACCTTGGCGGCCAAGCGTTTTGTCAAGTTGCGACCATCGCCGCGGATCAGGAAGCCCGCATCGTCAAGATGCTTTGCGGCGCGAATAGCGTCCGAGCCCCTGTGCACCTCGTTCTTCCAGACATCCGTCGCAAAGAAGAAGGTTTCCTCGTCTTTCCAGCCCGCGCGATTGCTGATGGGCCGCTGATCGTCGAATTGGCCAATTGGTTCGAAGCGCGTGTCACCGTGGCGAACGATGAACTCGCGCACGCGGGCGATCGCGTCACGGGCCTCGGCAGGACCGAGGTCGTTGCGCCTCTGCAGCCAGAAATCGAAGACCGTGAACGCGGCTTCGATTGCCTCGCCCTTGCGCAACCCTGTGAGTTCGAAGGACGTCGCCAATTCGCCCGCGGCGGCAATCAGCCCCAGACGGGTCAACGCACGGTCGATCTGTCCCTCTCCCGTGAGGCCGAATCGGTGAGCCGCCTCTTCACGAAAGGCCCCGATCACATCCTTGACGGTCGCGATCGCATCCTCACGCTACTTCAGGAATTTGGCGACAAAGGCAGGTCCCGCGACGCCATGATGCACAGAGGTCGCCTGCCGCAGGCGATCTGCAAAGGCCGCGCCATTCGCCATGCCGTGCAGCGTATCGAAGGCCCCATGCGCGCGGTCGTCTGCAACGATGTCCAGAAGTCGCACCTCCTGGCCCGCAGCGGCCCGACTCTCCGCCTCGGCCATCTTCTCGGCAAGAGAGACCTCGCCTGAAGACAGGAGCATGACCTTCCAGCGCGCGGAAGGGCGTGTGAGGCCGTTTCGGGTCGCGCGCGTCTTTCCGCTGCCATTGGCGAGCATGTAGACCGCAAGTCCGACCTCGCGGCCAGAAATCTCACCGATTTCGTCGAGGGCCAGCACGGTACTGTTCGAAACAACAGCCACACCCTCCAACCCGTTCGCGGTCGACCGCCAGGTGTTCAGCAACCTCGGTGACCCCCAGACGGAAACGGCTACGCGCTGCAATGTCGATTTGCCACGGCTCGATGCTCCTCGGATATGCGCACCTCCCCCATCCATGCGAAGGGGTTCCAGTAGCGGCCCCGCGAATGCAAGCGACAAGGCAACGACCCATCGGGCCGGTGACGGTGCGCCTTGGGGCTGGCACGCTTCCGGCAGGGGTTGCGGAACCGGTCTTGACTATGCGGGCCCGCCCATGATCGTCCCGTCCAACCGGCGGCGGATCAGGCTGGGGACGAAGCCTATCGACTTCTGAAAGGGCGATAACAGCCTTGCCCCGATGGCAAAGAAAAGACGCGCAAGGGCACGTTCACCGGGACGGTCTTCGTGTTTCGGGCCGGGAAGGCGGATCGGCTGAAGCTGCTCTACTGCCACATGACCAAGGCAGACCTCGCTGGCCGTTTCCTGCGACAGTCCCAACCAGCGCTGGAAATGGTCTACATCGATCGGCAGCAGCGCATGCGCTGGCACCGGGCAATCCTGGTCGCCACCGGTCATCAGCGCGGCCGAGGAAAAGCACTCGACCTTGCGTTCCAGATGCGGCCCCAGTCCCTGATCAGCGCCGCGAAAATCTACCCCAGCACCGTGTAGCGGCGCACGCGGGCGTAAGAGGCGCGGCGGGATCGTGTTGTACCGCCTCGTCCAGCCCAGTCTCGGCTACCAATAGCTCCGTCATCCCGAGGTTGGCGGATTGGGCTACCTGCGGGCCCGGTTTCGTGGGCAGCAACTTGCTCAGTAACCCATGGCGACCTGCAGCAACATCAGCGAGCCGCCTGCCGCGTTCAGCGCCCAGCCGACGGTCAGCACGCGGGCGATCCAGCCCCAGGCCTCGCGGTCGATGCCCAGGGGATCGGATCCGATGTTGAAGGCGCTACGCCAGACGCTGATCTGGATGAAGGCAGTGTACAACATCGCGACCGCCAGGATCGGCACCAGCACCGGCCAGGTCACCGCGCGCTCGATCACCGCAGTTAGTATTGCGGCACCGCCGAGCGTGCTGATCCCGACACCGTAAATCCAATAAAGTTTCCACAGCGGGCCGTCGCCGTGCCAGTAGCGGCTCAGTTCTTCGGCAAGGCCCGGGTGCGTCTGACTTTGAGTCATCGTGGGCTCCTTTCCGGTCACGCCGACCGCAGGATCGCCAGTCGGCGTCCACCAGCCTAGTCCCTCGAATAGGTATTGTAAATGCCGAAACAGGTTTGGACCGGATGTCGTTTCGCCTCGATCCGCCAAGCGCCCCGTCAAACCATGTTCCGCCAACCATGGATCGCTGCCGGAACACCTGCCGCGCGCTGAGGAGATCATCGCACCAGGCAACCTTACCTACGCCTGGGGTAACAAGCAGCGCCGGATTTAAGATCTGTTCCCGTGAAACGACGCGGTCACCGTCTGATCGGAACGATGCTCGCCCTGAAAGGATTGCAGCGGAGTTTTCGCAACTCGGCATTCACCGGAAAAGTGCGCCCGCAAAGGTCAGACGACATTCGCGTTCGGTACTATCCCAACGGGCGAACCGCTGGCGCCTGCGTTCGTTCGAGGCGCTGCGCAGATCGCTGGCACGCGGGTGATCAGGATGGTCGAGCGGCCAAGCGGTTGGAGCGGCAGACCGACGCAGCTTCGAACTGACCGCTCATTTTCGAGACGGATTGGGCGGAGGACGGCGATTGATACCGACGCACGTTGCCAAACCGGTGACCAACCCTTTGTCCCAACAGAACCGGGTGCAGGCCACTGAATGCTCGTCGACCGGGCTAGGGGTCCACTCCCAGATGGAGGTGTCCCTTTCGGCCACCGATCAGCGAGGCAGCAGGTTTCTTGTTGTGTCATGTCCGAAATTTGACGAATTTTCTTGTTTATTTCATCTTGATTGACGAAGGATCATCTAAGTTACAGGCTCATTGACGAAGAAATCGCGAGAAACTTCCTCGCCATTCGAGGTATCATGAAAGGCAGGATTCATCATCTATTTGGGACGGCAACATGAAGATCGCGGTTCTGGGATCAGGCGTCATTGGGGTAACCTCAGCGTGGTATCTGGCGCAGGCAGGGTTTGAGGTCGAGGTGATCGACCGTCAGCCCGGCGCTGCAATGGAGACCTCTTTCGCCAACGCGGGCGAGATTAGTCCGGGATACTCATCGCCTTGGGCCGCACCTGGCATCCCGCTCAAAGCGATCAAATGGATGTTCATGAAACATGCTCCCCTGATCATCCAGCCGAGGATGGACATGGCCAAGCTGCGCTGGATGGCGCAAATGCTGGGGAATTGCACAAACGCGGCCTATGCGGTGAACAAGGCTCGCATGGTACGTCTGGCTGAGTATTCACGCGACTGCCTGACCGAGTTGCGCACCGGGACCGGGATCAAGTTCGACGAGCGCCAGCAAGGCACCTTGCAGCTATTCAGAACCCAGAAACAGCTCGATGCCGCTGGCAAGGATATCGAGGTGCTTCGCGCGGGTGGCGTCGCGTTCGAACTTCTGGACGCGGCGAGCTGCCTTGCAACAGAACCGGGCCTGCGGGGATCGCAAGATCGAATCGCGGGAGGCTTGCGCTTGCCAGGTGACGAAACCGGTGATTGCTTCCGGTTCACACAAGAGCTGGCAAGATTGGCCGCCGGACTGGGTGTCAGGTTCCACCATGATACCGCGATCACCCGGCTGAACATGGCCGGGGGGCGGGTGACCTCGGTCTCCACCACGCAGGGCGAGATCATCGCCGATGCCTTCGTCCTGGCGCTTGGAAGCTATTCGCCCGCGCTCGTTGCGCCGCTGGGGATGCGTCTGCCGGTCTATCCGGTGAAGGGCTATTCAATCACGATGCCAATCATCGACGAGGCGCGCGCGCCTGTCTCAACCGTCATGGACGAAACTCACAAGATCGCCATTACCCGGCTGGGTAATCGCATCCGCGTTGGCGGCATGGCCGAACTTGCAGGGTTCGATCTGACTTTGAAAGCCAAGCGAAAAGACACATTGCTCCATTCCGTTCAGGATCTGTTTGGTGGCGGCGGCGACGCGACACATGCCACGTTCTGGACCGGCCTTCGTCCGATGACCCCTGATGGCACGCCCATCGTCGGGCGCTCGACAGTGCCGAACTTGTTCATGAACACGGGCCATGGCACGCTTGGCTGGACGATGGCTGCAGGCTCGGGGCGTGTCCTGGCTGATATCGTCGCGGGCCGGGCGACCGAGATCGACAGCGCCGATCTGGGGTTTGAGAGGTATATGGGTCGGGCACGCCGCCCGCCGTCTGTACCCGGCCTTCGTCCGGCACTGAGCTAACGCACTACCCGCCCGCATCTTGATTGCATGTGTCCTATACGCTGGAGCAAGATCCGACGCTTGATCGTCGCCGGATGGCACCACCTGAGCATCAGGCGGCCATGGCGATTTGATTCCGTATCTGAACTGCCGACCGTATGGCAATCGCAGCCCCCCATCGAGATTGAAAATCGACGAGCCGAATGGCGAAACGCGGTCGGACGAAGAGTCGATAGCTCATGGATCAAGGCCGGCATCGCGGGTGCTGCTGGCGCTGCCCTTTTCGAAGTGATTGGCGTCTTTCTGACTTAGGGCGGCTCTGATCGTGTAGGCGCCCGCGGATGGCATCGATGCGCCGAGACGGGTCCGGAACGATCCTCAGGGGGCGGCTGTCACCCCATCGGGGCACCTTGTCCGAGCCCTGTGTCCACAGTCGGATCCATCCGGGGCGTGACGGGGGAACCGGTCAAGGACGTCAGGCCATGATAAGGTCTGCGACCGTTGGTTGTCATCCAGAGTGCGCGCAATGTGTGCCCGAATGGCGACACCGGCGATCAATTCCAGCTTTCCGGCAGGCCAGCTTGTTTTCATCGCAGCGACACCCTAAGTCCTAACCCATGATGATGTTCGCTCCCCAAGTCAGGTTCCGGCATTACTCCGGTACGCTGCTGACCCGCACTCTGCCCCGGGCAGAGGTGGTCGCCTACTGACGCCTTTCCCCGGGGCTTTGCCTTTCCAAGACCAAGGTCAGCCAAGCGGACAACGTCCGTTGAGGAACAATCATGCATTCCCATCCCACTTCCCCGCAGCCGCTAGGCGCGGCGCGTGCGCTCGAACGCCACCCCCTCGTTCGTCGGCCCGCTGTCTTCAGGCTCCAGGTCGGCGCGACTGACCTGTTCTTGTCACCGTCCGTGCTCAGCCGCCATGACTACTGGCAGTTGAACGAGCACCGGCGTCGATGCGAAGAACTGGGTGCCCCCCGGGCCGTGCGGCTCGCCCGGTTGATACGCGCGAAGCTACTTGGCGCGTGGGTCACCGAGACGGCGGATATTCCCCCCGATGTCGTTGCCGGGACATCGCGGGCAACGTTCGTCCTGGACCACAAGCGACCCGAGACCCGCCAACTCTATCACTGGGACTATCCCGGCGACCAGAAAAGTCCGCTGCCCGTCCGAAGCTTTCTGGGAATTGCACTGATTGGCATGACGGTGGGTCAATGCCAGCGCTTTCCGGCAGGTAACCACGAGCCAAGCAGGCTGCACCTTCTGGGTGTGCTTCACGAAGGTACACACAGTGGGAACCCGTTCGACTGACCGCGCCCCCGCAGGTCCAGCCCAGTTCACTTTTCTTCCGAGGCGAACATGTCCAATTCTCCACGCCGTACCCGCACGGTCATCGATGCTGCACTCCTTGAGCGCCTGGAAACTCTCGCCGGCGCCGCCATCGCGCGTTTCCCCGACGTGGCCTATCCACTGGTCAACAAGCTGGCGGCCGCCAGCCTGGTCGAGGGGGCACGTCTGCCGAGAGACGTCGTCACCATCGGCAGCGACGTCCTGTACCACGACCACCACGCCGCGCGGGATCTGCGTGTCAGATTGGCATGGCCTGAACAGGCGGACATCAGCAAGGGCATCGTGTCGGTCCTGACCCCGGTCGGGGTGGCGCTGCTGGGGCTTTCGGAAGGCGACGAGTTCCAGTGGACGACACGGGCCGGCGCCGAACGTGGCCTGACCATTCTGCAGGTCGGGTCGGCGCGTCAAGCGCCTGAGGCCGAAGCCCGATCGTCAACGATTTAGCCAAGAGCAAGAGGAGACCGAGACGATGCTCCGTCAGACCATTCCCGCCCATTGTCCAGCCTGCGGCGCAGCCGTGCCCGGGGCAGCGGCCGGGCGCTGTCCGTCCTGCCGGGTCCGATTCGCGGCGGATTCTCGTTGGTCTTTGCAGGGGACCCGCTGCCACGCGCCGGGTTGCGTGGAGGATCAGGGAAGGCGCGGAGGGATACCGATGAACTCGCGAGGGGCTTGAGGCAGTTCCTGCGCGATGGCCTCGGCTTCCCACCCACCGGGCATCAGGCGGACCCGTGTCTCGGAGGGATGAGCCCAGATCGACAGCCGGTCGCCACCGATGCCAAGGCATTGTCCGGTTATTGCACGCCCTGCGTCCGAGGCGAGGAAGATGACCAGCGGGGCCACATCCTCGGGGGTGCCGATGCCATCGGCGCGCAGGCCGGGATTCAGGCCCTCGCCCCGGTCCAGCTCGGCATGCGCTTCGGCCAGAGCGGGCATGGTCGCTGTCATCCGGGTCAGGGCGGTGGGGATGATCGCGTTGACAGCGATGCCATCGCGCGCCAGTTCCAGCGCCCATGTTTTCATCATGCCGACAATCCCGGCCTTGGCTGCGGAATAAGCGCTTTGCCCGAAGTTCCCCATCTGCCCGGCGGGGGATCCTGCGAGGATCAGCACCCCACCGCCTCCTTGCGCGCGAAACTGCCGCGCGGCGGCTCGGCCGCACTGGAAAGTACCTTTCAGATGCGTACCGATAACCAGATCAAAGGCAGAGTCCTCGGTCTTCCACAGGACGGAGTCGCGCAACACTCCGGCATTGGAAAAAAAGGCATCGAGCCGACCAAAGGCGGTGATGGCGCGGTTCACGCAGGCTTCCGCCGCGCCTTCGGTGACGATTGCCGCGACCTGCACGGCGGCCTGTCCACCGGCGTCCACGATCGCCTGCGCCACGGCTTCAGCCGCGCTGGCATCCAGGTCATTCACAACCACCCGCGCCCCCGCGCGAGCAGCGGCAAATGCCGTCGCCCGCCCGATTCCCAGCCCCGCACCGGTGATGACCAGCACCTTGCCATCCAGCATTCAAACCCCCTTATACACCGGCGCACGTTTCTGCATGAAGGCGCGTGGCCCCTCTCGCGCGTCTTCAGTCGCCATGACAATGGACTTCGCCGTATCCTCGAGGGCATAGCCCCGGTCCAGCGTCAGGCCGCTGGCCGCTGTCACCGTGCGCTTGATCTCTTGCACGGCGACGGGGGCATTGGCGGCGATGCGGTGGGCGATTTCCAGCGCAGCAGGCAGCAGGGCGGCCGGTTCGACAATCCGGCTGATGAGGCCCGCGCGCAGGGCGGATTCGGCGTCGATGGCAGCGCCAGTCAGCAGCATCTCCATGGCCAGCGCATGGGGTATCTGGCGCGGCAGGCGCACCAGCGCGCCGGCAAAAGGGATCACTCCCCGTGCGGCCTCGGGGAGGGCAAAGCGCGCACCCGGAACGGCGAGGCGAATGTCGGTGCCCAAAAGCACCTCCATCCCGCCGGCCATGCAGGCGCCGTTGACGGCCGCGATCACTGGCTTCAGCATCTCGAAGCCGCGAAAGGCGATGCGGGTATCGATGCCCCGGTCGGCCAGAAAACGGTGATCCCAATCGGTTTCCGGCTGCCGCGCGCCGGACAATAGCGGGAGGGCAAGGGCCAGATCGCCGCCCGAGCAGAAGGCTTTGTCGCCCGCACCGGTCAGGATCACCGCGCGGACACCGGGGTCGGCGGCGGCGGCGTCGATCGCATCGGCCAGCCTACAGGTCAGTTCAGGACTCAGCGCATTGCGCGCCTCGGGGCGGTTCAGCGTCAGGATCGTCACCGCGCCCTGACGATCGATCAACAGGGGCGCGCTCATGCGCGCACCGGGCGCAGCGATCCGTCCGCGATCGCCGCCGCCGCCTGCTGGCGCAGGGCGAATTTCTGGATCTTTCCATTGGCGGTCATCGGCAATTCCCCCAGAACTTGCACATATTTCGGCATCTTGTGTCGGGCCATGTGCTGACGGCAATGGGCTTGCAGCGCCTCGGGCGTGGCTTGCGCCCCCTCACGCAGCACCACGAAAGCGCAACTTTCCTCGCCCAGATCCGGATCGGGCACGCCAACCACCTGCGCCTGACTGACGGCGGGGTGGTCAAGCAGGCATTCCTCGAGTTCGACCGGATAGACGTTCTCGCCGCCCCGGATGATCATGTCCTTCAGCCGCCCGACAATACGCAGATGCCCGGTTTCTTCCAGCACCGCCAGATCGCCCGAGTGCAGCCAGCCGTCCGCATCAATCGTCTCGGCGGTCTTCTCGGGCATGTCGAAGTAACCCGCCATGGTCAGATACCCCCGGATGCACAACTCGCCCGCCTCGCCAAGCGCTTTCGTCGCACCGGTTTCAGGATCGGCAATGCGCAGTTCCGTGTGCGGCAGTGGGGTACCGGCGGTACCGACGCGGGTTTCCAGCGAGTCGCTGTCGCGCGTCTGGGTGATGATCGGGCTGCATTCGGTCATGCCCATGATGATCAAGGGCTCACCGCCGGTCTGCTCGCGCATTTGCAGCATCAGGCTGGGCGGAATGCTCGTGCCACCGGTCACGACCCGGCGCAACGCACGGGGCGCAGCAGACCAGTCGGGGTGTTCCAGCATGCGCACCATCATGGTGGGGACCGCATTGACAAGGCTGGGGCGGAACTGCGCCCAGAGCGCCAGCATGCGCGCGGGATCAAACGCGTCCATGGTCACCAGATGCCCACCTGAGGCTGCCATGGCCATGACGTTGCACACGCAACCCGCGGTGTGAAACAACGGCATTGCCGACAACATCGTGTCACCGGGACCATAGCCTCCCCGGTCCGCCATCAGCCGGGCGTTGTTGACGGTGCCGTGGTGGCGCAACATGGCGCCCTTAGGCTTGCCGGTGGTGCCACTGGTGTACTGGATCTGCGCGACATCGCGCGGGTTTACGGCGGCTTGCCGGGCGGCGCGCAAGGAGTCCGAGGTTCTGTCGCCAAGTGCCAGAAGATCCGCGAAGGACAGAGCTCCAGCCATCTCGCCCTCGCCGATGCGGCACAGGCGGGTCAGCGACGGCAGATCGGCGGCAAGTGCCGCCAGGTCGGCGGCAATATCGCTGCCGCGATATCCTGTGACAGCGAACAGCCCGCTCACCTGTCCCTGCGTCAACACATAGGCCAGTTCACTGCGCTTCAGCGCCGGGTTCACCGTGACCAGCACCGCCCCGACCTTGGCCAGCGCGTATTCCAGCAGCACCCACTCGGCACAGTTCGGTGCCATGACCGCCACCCGGTCGCCGGCCGCGACGCCCCAGCCAATCAACCCGCGCGCCAATCGGTCGGCGTCGGCCCGCAGCATGGCATAGGTCCATGTCGTCAGCAGGTCTTTCGAGCGGTCGTCCACCGTGACGGCGGGACGGTCCGCGAATGCCTCGGCCTGCCGATCAAGAAGATCGCCCAGAGTGAGTTCCAACAGGGCGGGACCGTTCGGATCGGCGGGCCAGAGAGCGGGCGGCATGGGTGGCTCCTTCGGCAGGACTGGACAGGTCAGTTTTAGGGTGATAACGAATTGTTCGACGTCAATCAATACACCTGAGATCAATGCGAGGATCCACATGCAGCCCGCCGCCATCCTGACCGGCGATTCGGACGCGCCGCTCCCGCTGCAAGACGGGCTCGCGCCCAGCATCAACTTTCGCCTGCGGATGGCGCAGATCCTGGCCTACAAGAGCTTCGAGGCGCGGGTGCCCGACCACGGCGGGGCCGCGCGCTATCTCGGGCTTTTGTCGATCATCTGCGCCAACCCCGGCCAGCCCCAGCACCGCCTGGCCGAGGCCGTTGGCCTGCAACGCTCCAGCCTGGTGCCGATTCTGGACAAGATGGAGGAGGCGGGGATTCTGGAGCGCCGCGCGGTGCAGGGCGACCGGCGCGCGAATGCGGTCTGGGCCACAGAACATGGTCAGGCCGTTGTGGCCGATCTGACGGCTCAGGCCCAAGACATCGAGACCCTGACCCTGACCGGGTTGAGCACGCAGGAGGTGGAGACCCTGCGAGGACTGCTCGACACGGTCATCGACAACCTGCGCCGCATCGGCTGAGCGCGGCAATGCCATCGGTCCGGGGCAATTCGCGCCGGGCTGTCAAACGGGAGGAAGACCATGACTGCCAAGATCTGGGCGGCTGCTGCCGCCATTGGGGCCACTGCCGCCGCCGCGCAGGCGCAGGAAGTGACCCTCGCCCTGTCGCACTGGGTTCCGCCGGTGCACATGCTGCACACCAACGGGATGACCCAATGGGCCGAATCCATCGCTGCCGCCTCGAACGGGCGCATCGCGGTCGAGATTTTCCCGGCCCAGCAACTGGGCTCGGCTCCCGACCATTATGACATGGCGCGTGACGGGATCGTCGACATCGGCTTTGTGAACCCCGGCTATCAGGCCGGCCGTTTCCCAATCATCGCGGCAGCGGAACTGCCCTTCATGGTGTCCAACGCCACCACCGCCAGCCGCGCGCTGCATGAATGGTACATGCAGTACGCTCAGCAAGAGATGGGCGATGTGCATGTCTGCCTGGTGCACCTGCACGATCCCGGCACGTTCCACGGCACCTCGGGACCGATGGGATCGCCCACCAACTATGTCGGCAAGAACGTCCGCCCGCCGCAGGGCACGATTGCCCGGCTGATCGGCATGATGGGCGGCAGCCCGGTGCAGGTGCCGGTGCCGGAAATGCGCGCGATCCTGTCGTCGGGCGGAGCTGATGTGACCTCGGGGCCGTGGAACAGTCTGCTCCTGTTCAACGTGGCCGATATCGTCACGCATCATCTGGATATGCCGCTCTACTCGGTGGCCTTTGTCTATGCGATCAACCTGACTACCTACAACGGGCTGTCGGCCGAGAACCGCGCCGTTATCGACGCGCATTGCACGCCCGAATGGTCGCAGCAGATCGCAACTCCCTGGGCCGAGCAGGAATCGGGCTCGCGTGCGACCATCGAGGCGATGCCGGGGCATGTAATGCATGTTCCGACCGAGGCCGAAATGGCGGAATGGCGAGCACTGTCGGACACTCTGCGCGCCGAATGGGCCGTGAATGCAGCGGCGGCCGGTGTGGCCGATCCGCAGGCGGCGCTGGCCGATCTGGTGGCGCGTCTGGCGGCGGTCGGCGGCGGGGCCGAGTAACTCTTTGCGGCGGGCACCTCGGGGTGCCCGCCGTCGCCCTTGCCCGGACATAGCCCCATGAAACGTGCGCTTGATCTGTTTTGCCGCAGCGTCGAAACCATCGCCGGTGTCCTGCTCGGTGCGGTGACGGTGCTGGTCGTGGTGTCCACGCTGGGTCGCTATTTGCTGGCCTGGCCGGTGCCCGACAGTTTCGACCTTTCTCGACTGTTGCTTGGCGCCTGCCTGGCATGGGGCTTTGCCGTGATCGGCCTGCGCGGAGGGCATATCCAGGTGGATCTGGTGGCCGAAGCCGTCGGCCCGCGCCTGCGCCGCGCCATCGATGGGTTCGCCTGGGGGCTTTTGTGGTTGATGGCGGCCTTGCTGACCTGGAAGATGTTCGGCCGGGTGAGCAGCGCCCTGGTCTCTGGCGAGACCACGTTTGACCTGCGTCTGCCGATCTGGCCGTTTCTGGGGCTGATCTGGGCGGGTATCGCGGTCAGCCTTGTCACCATTGGCGTGAAGGTTCTGGGCATCACGACCGGGCGCGACTCAGTCATTTCCGCGGATGGCATCGAATTGGAGGAAGCAAAACGTGGCCTACGCTGATCTCGTCGCCATCGGCGGTTTTGTCGCCCTGTTCGCCATGCTGCTGTTGCGCGTGCCGATCGGCGTGGCACTGGGGCTGGTGGGGATCGGCGGCTTTGCCGCGATCCGGGGCTGGACCCCGGCGCTGAACCTGCTGGCAACGTCGCCCATCCGGGTGCTGACGGACTTCCACCTTTCGTTGGTGGTATTCTTCATCCTGATGGGTTCCTTCGCCACCAACTCCGGCATGAGCCGCGAGATGTTCCGCGCCGCGAATGCCTGGTTGGGCGCGTTCAAGGGCGGCGTGGCGATGTCGACCATCGCCGCCTGCGCCGGGTTCGCCGCAATCTGCGGCAGTTCGGTAGCGACCGCCGCCACGATGACGCGCATCGCGCTGCCGGAAATGCGGCGGCTGGGCTACCGCGACGACACCGCAACCGGAGTTATCGCCGCAGGCGGGACACTGGGCATCATGATCCCGCCGTCTGTGGTGATGGTGATCTATGCCTATATCACCGAGACCGACGTGTCGAAGCTGTTCATCGCCGGGATCGTGCCTGGGTTGCTGGCGGTGCTCATGTACATGGCGACCGTGCTGGTCGCCCACCGCCGGGGCCTGCCTCCTGGCGCGCCCTTCGTGCTGCGCGACGCGATGGCGGCGCTGTCGGGCGTGTGGGCCGTGGCACTTTTGTTCATCGCCGTGATCGGCGCCATCTACCTGGGCGTCGCCACACCGACCGAGGCCTCGGCGCTGGGGGCCCTGACGACGCTGCTGATCGGCGTGGCGCGGGGGCAGTTGTCGGCCCGGATGATCCGCCATTGCCTGGTCGAGTCCCTGCGCACATCGGTCAGCGTGTTCACCGTTCTGATCGGCGCGGTGCTGTTCGGCTATTTCCTGGCAATCACCCGCAGCCCGCAAAAGCTGACGCAATGGCTGGTCTCGCTGGACCTCTCAGCGCATGGCACGCTGGCCCTGATCCTGATCGCCTTCGTGATCGCCGGTTGCATTCTGGATACGATGGCGATGATCCTGCTTCTGGTGCCCATCGTGTTTCCGGTGGTGATGCACCTGGGCTTTGATCCGATCTGGTTCGGGATCATCATCGTGATGGTTGCCGAACTGGGGATGATCACCCCGCCGGTCGGGATCAACGTGTTCGTCATCAACACGATTGCGCGCGATGTGTCGCTGCCCACGGTTTTTCGTGGTGTGCTGCCCTTCATCGGGACGGATCTGATCCGGCTTGTCCTGCTGGTGCTGTTTCCCGGACTGGTGCTGTTCCTGCCATCGACGATGTAGTCGCTTCGACTTCTTGCGCTCGCATCGCACGATGCTCAGCGCTTCTCGGGTTGATGTGGCAAGGAATGCCGTTGCATCAATGCCTGGCGCCCGTGCGCCACATGACCATCAAGGTCTTCGCCATCTGGCGACCACGTCTTTCGAAACCTCGGAAAGGGTCCATTCGACCTTCGCCTCAGGTCTTGGACACGACATGCCACCGACGGAACCCTTTGGGAACCATCAAGCATCATGCCAAAAACCTGACGGTTGGACATTGGAAGCGTTCCGGGGGCGCCAGTGTCTCCATCGACCTGTCTGACACAGCATTTGGGTGCCTGCCCACCGTAGCTCTGTCCAACGCCCGATCATACCGCCCCAGGAGTCGCCTCAGGGATAGGCAATCGCTGCGGCAGCGGCATGGGCGATCGTTTCGGCCGCGGGATGGTCGCCCCCCGCGCAAAGCCGGATCACGGTGACAAAGTCCTCGAGCGTGGCCGCGTCGGCGGTGGCGGGCAAGCCATCCAGATGACGCTCGAGAACTGCGATCTGCACCTGTTCAGCCCGCAATTCCAAGGCTTTGACCTGCTCGCGCAGCGGCGAAACCGGGGCGAAGCGCGCCATCCAGTCGTCGCCCTTCATTTCCGTCCGTACCTGCCGCAGGGTTGCCACCACCCGGGACTGCCAGGGCGAGACCAGGGCGCGGGCCTCGGCCAGGACTTCGGAAGTGATTGTCCGGCACCGAGCTCGGGCATGCAGCACCGCCAGCATCAAGGGCACATCGACACCGGCCTCGGCCTGAAGGGTTAGACATGCCTCGGGGATGCCGGGCCGCGCATGGACGGCCAGCGCAAACCGCCAGAGCGGACCTGTCAGATCGAGCGGTTCGGGAG
>CALEZJ010000275.1 GCA_937927885.1 uncultured Paracoccaceae bacterium
AGCTCAGGCTGTTCGAGGTCCTGCTGGCCGCCCCCGGCCGGATCCATTCCAAGGACCATCTGTGCGACCGGCTGTTCAGCTATGCCGAAACCGTCACCGACAACGCCATCGAGGTCTATGTCGGGCGCCTGCGCAAGAAACTCCAGGGCAGCGCGCTGCGCATCGAGACCGTGCGCGGCCTTGGCTATCGGCTGGCCGGACCATGAGCGCCGCGCCCTTGCCGCCGCTGCGGCGCACGCTGCTGCTGCAACTCCTTCTGGGCGCGGCGGTGATGGCGCTGGGGCTGTATCTGGCGGTCCGCACCACCGCCGAACGCGCCACCGAGGCGGCGCAGGACGCGATCCTGATCACCGCCGTTGCCTCGGTCGCGGATGGCTTGCGCGGCACCGAACAGGGGGTCGAATTCGAACTGAACCGCGCCACGTTTTCCATGATCGCCGCCGCCGGGCAGGATCGGCTGTTCTGGCGCGTGCAGGTGGGGGCCACCACGTTGACCGGCTATGACGACCTGCCCTTGCCGACTCGAACGCCCGACGGCACCGCGCCCGAACTTTATGACGCGGCCTATCGGGATGCCGACCTGCGGCTTGCCGCCGTGGCGCGCAGCGTCATGGGGCGCGACGGATTGCAGCCGGCCCTGATCGTGCTGGGCCAGACCCGCTTTGGCCAGCGCGCCATCGCCGGACAACTGGCAAAGGACGCGGCGCTGGCGGGGCTGGCGTTCTTCGCGCTGGCGGTCCCGCTGGCGCTCTTGTTCACCAATTCGGTGCTCGGCCCGGTGCGGCGCCTTGCCGAAGCCGTCGAGCGGCGCGGCCCCGCCGATCTGCGCAGCCTCGACCACCCGACCCCGCGCGAACTGGTGCCCTTTGTCGCCGCGCTCAATTCCTTCATCGCCCGGTTGCGCGCGACCTTGTCGCAGACCGAAACCTTCATCGCCGAGGCCGCGCACCATATCCGCACCCCGCTGTCGACCGTCCGCGCCGAGACCGAAATCGCCCTGCGCCGCGCGGAAAGCGAGGAAACCCGCACCCGACTGCGCTCGGTGATCCGGGCGGTGGATGAAAGCGCGCGCTCGGCCGGGCAGTTGCTGGACCATGCCATGGTCGCCTATCGGTCGAACCGGATGAAGCGGACGGAAATCGACCTGGCGGCACTTCTGGGCGATCTGGCGCGCAGCTTTGCCCCGACCGCCGAGTTGCGCGACATCGCCCTCGGCGTCAGCCCCGCGCCCGGCCCGGCACGGGTTCTGGGGGACCGGGTTCTGGTCGAAAGCGCGCTGCGCAACCTGATCGACAATGCGCTGAAATACACCGACCCCGAAGGATCGGTGCATCTGTCCCTGACCCGGACACCGACGCGGATCACCGTCGAGGTGCGCGACACCGGGCGCGGGCTGGCAGGCGCCGACATCGCCCTCTTGACCACGCGGTTCCAGCGCGGACCGAATTCGGGCGATGTGGTCGGCTCCGGGCTGGGGCTGACCATCGTCGCCGAGGTGGCGCAGGCGATGGGCGGCGAGTTCGCCCTGGAACAGGCAGAGGGAGGCGGCACCGTGGCGCGGTTGTCGTTCGTCCCATGCTGAGACCTCTCCTCCTCGCCGCGCTGCTGCTGTCGGGCGCCCCCGCGCAGGGCTTCGAGATCGAGGCCGAGCGCCTCTTTCAGGGCAGCGCGCCGGTGGCGGAGGTGCGGCTTTTGTCCACCACCGACAGCGACATCGCGGCACCGCTGATCGAGGCCTTCCTGCAAACCCGGCCCGATCTGTCGGTGCGCTATGTCATGGCCTCCTCGCGTGAGGTCTATGCCGCCATCGCCGACGAGGGCGCGCCCTTCGATCTGGTGATCTCCTCGGCAATGGACCTTCAGATGAAACTGGCCAATGACGGCTTCGCGCGCCCCCATTCCTCGGACGCGGCCCTCGCCCTGCCGGACTGGGCGCGCTGGCGCGACCTCCTGTTCGGCTTTGCGCTGGAACCGGTGGTCACCGTGGTCTCGCTATCCGGGTTCCAGGGGCTGCCCATCCCCCAGACCCGCCATGACCTGATCGCGCTGCTGCGCGAAAACCCCGAACGGTTCACCGACCGCATCGGCACCTATGACCCGCACGGCTCTGGCGCGGGATACCTCTTTGCGACCGAGGACGCGCGCCAGACCGATGCCTTCTGGCGCCTGGCCGAGGTGATGGGGCGGCTGAATGCCCGCCTCTATTGCTGTTCGGTCGACATGGTCGAGGATCTCGCTGAATGCCGGATCCTGATCGCCTACAATGTGGTGGGCAGCTATGCGGCGACCCACGCCCGCAGCCTGCCGGATGCCGGGATCATCGAGATGCAGGATTTCACGCAGGCCCTGTTGCGCACGGGGCTGATCCCGGTCGGCGCGCCGCGCCCGGACCTGGGGGCGGCGCTGCTCGATTTCACCATGAGCCCGGCCGGTCAGGCACTGGCGCGCGGGCCGACCGCCTTTCCCCCGCTGGACACCGGCGCCATCCGGCTGTCCGCCCATATCCGCCCGATCCGGCTGGATCCGGGCCTGCTGGTCGGGCTGGACCGCATGACCCGCGCGCGGTTCCTGCGCGAATGGGATGCGGCGATGACCCAGCCCTGAGCGTGGCGTGCCGCCCGGGGCGGGCCATGGTCCGCCGGGCGGGATCGCAACCGGTGGGCCGATGTCGTAATCCTCTGGAACACAGGCAAAAGGCAGACCCCATGACAAAAGACCACCAGACTCTCGGCGACCTCTATGACAAGGGCCTGTCCCTGCGCCGCGAGGTGTTGGGCGCCGACTATGTGGATGGCTCGATCGAGAGCGCAAACGATTTCATGATGGCCTTCCAGCAGATCACCACGCAATGGTGCTGGGGCTATGCGTGGTCGCGCGACACCTTGGACCGCAAGACCCGCAGCCTGCTCAATCTGGCGATGCTGACCGCCCTCAACCGACCGGCCGAAATCCGGCTGCATGTGCGCGGCGCGGTGAACAACGGCGTCACCGTGGACGAGATCCGCGAAACCCTGCTGCATGCCACCGTCTATTGCGGCATTCCCGCGGGCCTCGATGCGTTCAAGGCGGCCAACGAGGTGCTCAAGGAACTGGGCAAGGTCGACTGAACCGGCTCCGTCACTGGTCGCGTACGGGGGGTTGGGGCCTGTCCCGTAATCGGGATTATGTAACCTCTCGCAGGCCGCGTTCATTCTGCCGTGTGCCCGACGCGCCAGAGGTCCAGCGTGACGCGTCCCTCGGCCAGATCCGATGTGAACCGGCACAGGAACAGATGGCGCATCAGCCAGTCATGCGGGCCGGGCGCAACCTCGAACTCCGGGGCGCTTTCGCCGGCGAACCGGGTCTCGCTGCCCGGTTCGGGGCGGCAAAGGCCGGTGTTGACGATGGTCACGGGCGTGCCATCGGCCAGTTCCAGCACATAGCGCGCCTCGACGCGGGCACTGCCGTCGGGCGCCAGCCAGGCCCAGTCGAACCCCCCGGGCAAGATGCGTCCGCTCAACGCCCCGGTCAGGGTGCCGCCGGTGATCGGCACCACCCCGCGCACCCGCGCGCCGACCGGCCCCACCATGATCGGCGGGGCCACGGTGACAATCAGGGTGCCAACCGGCGTCAGGCCGGGGGGCGTCATGCGAAACCCTTGGGCGCCGTGAAGCCGCCAAAGGCGGCGTCCATGGACTCACCCAGCGCGAACAGGGTGTTTTCGCCGTAAGCCGGGCCGATGATCTGCACCCCCGCAGGCAGACCACGCAGCAACCCGGGCAAGGGACGCGCCAGCGCCGGAAGCTGGGCAAAGGTGGCGATCCCGGGCCAGAGCAGGTTCTTCATGTAGGGCTGCGGCGTGCCGCCCACGTCGAGAACCCGCGCCATCTGCGGCACCGGGCCAAACCCGTCCGGCGCGGGATGCGGAAAGGCCTGAGTCATCGCAACCGGGGCGATCAGGGCGTCAAAGCCCTGAAACCAGGTCTCCCAGGCGGCCATCACCTGCGCCTGCGCCTCGATCAGATGCGACACCTCGGCCATGGTGGCGGTGACCGACCCCGCAACCGTCTGCGCCAGCGCATCCCCGGGCCGCGCGGCGGCCATGGCGGCATAGGCGGCCAGTTCCTCGGGCGGGGTCCCCGCGCCGATCACGGCAAAGAGCAGCCGCAGGTAAAGCTCGTCCGCCCCCTGCATCGGTGTCGGCATCGCGTCCAGAACGGTGACGCTGGCCCCCTCGCCGGCAAGGTCCCTGCCAAACGCCTCGATCGCGGCGCCATAGGCCGGATCGACGGGATAACCCCCGGTCCAGATCGCGATGCGCGCGCCCCTCAGGCCCGCCACCCGCGCGGGCGGCAGGTCCAGCCGCCACCCCGGCCGACCCCCGGCCAGAAGGCCAAAGGCCATCCTCAGGTCCTGCGTGCAGCGCGCCATCGGGCCACCCACCGACAGCGGCGGCTCGGACAGCGCTCCGGGAGGACCCGGCACATGCCCCCGGCACGAGATCACGCCATAGC
>CALEZJ010000276.1 GCA_937927885.1 uncultured Paracoccaceae bacterium
GTGTGGGGCTGGCCCCACCGGCTGCGCGGCCCCTCGACGGGGCCGGGCAGCCGCCCCCCCCTACCCTTCGGGCGCCCCGAACCGCTCCTGCATCCGCTTCAGGATCTGGTCGCGGGTCTGCCGGTAGGCCTGCAACTTGGTCTCGCGCGTCTCGCCGAGGCCCGTCGGGTCCATGATCGGCCAGTATTCGACCTGCGTGTGCGAAAACCGTGTCAGCTCCAGCGCCGCGCGCTGGCTGGCCGGGCTCAGCGCCACGATCAGGTCAAAGGCCGACAGGTCATCGCCCCAACCCTGCATTTCCTCGAAACTGCGCGACCGGTGGCGGGCCAGTTCCACCCCCAGCTCCGCCGAGACCGTCACGGCAAAGCCGTCGATCTCCAGATCGTTGTGCACCCCGGCCGATTGCACATAGGCGCGCTGGCCGTAAAGCTTCTTCATGAACCCTTCGGCGATGGGCGAGCGCACGGCGTTGTGATCGCAGCAGAACAGCACCGATTGCGGGAAATCGACCAAGATCACGCCCCGTGATCGAGCACGGAAATCAGCGTGAACAGCCGTCGCGCCGTATCGAGGTCGATCTCGGCCTTGCCCTCCAGCCGCTCTTGCAGGACGCGCGCGCCCTCGTTGTGAATGCCGCGCCGGGCCATGTCGATGGCCTCGATCTGGCTGGGCGGCAGACGTTTCACCGCCTCGAAATAGCTGGCGCAGATCTGGTCGTAATCCTTGATGACCTGCCGCAGCGGCCCCAGCGACAGATGGAATTCCGTCACCTTGTCGCCGCTCTCCTGCGCGATGTCCACGACCAGCCGCCGGTCGCGGATCGCCATCAGCAGGCGATAGGGTCCGACCGGGGCCTCGCGCTCGCCGCGCGCGGGCAGGGCAAAGCTGTTCTCCTCCAGCAGGTCGAACACGGCCACGCGGCGCTCCTGCTCCATTTCCGGCGTGGGCGCAGCCAGCGAGGATTCGTCGATGTCGATATGGCAGATGCGGTTCATGCGGGCAGGCTTTCGTCAGGTCCGCCCCGGTGATGCCCCAGCCGGACGGCCGGATCAAGCATCCCCTTGCCCGCCCCGCCGCCTTGCGGTAATTTTGCCGTCGAGCGCGTGGCGATGGCGTCGCCACCGGGGGCTTCCCCGATGCTTGCGGTGAAACTCCGCACCTCCTGTACGCCGGGATCTTTCGGGGTCCCGCACGGGCCCCATGCGAGGCCCAAGATAATGACCGCCCCTTCCTCGACTGATCGTCCCGTCTCCTACCGCCTGCATCAGGGCGAGCGCACCCTGCCCTTTGCCCCCGCCGAATACGAGTCCCGCCTGAAGGGGCTGCGCGCGATCATGGCGCGGCACGGGGTCGATGCCGTGGTGCTGACCTCGATGCACAACATCGCCTATTACTCGGGCTTTCTATATTGCAGCTTTGGCCGCCCCTACGGCCTGGTGGTGACGGCGACCGACAGCGTCACGATCAGCGCCGGGATCGACGCGGGCCAGCCCTGGCGGCGCTGCCACGGCGACAACCTGACCTATACCGACTGGGCGCGCGACAATTACTGGCGCGCGGTCAGACAGGTGGCGGGTGCGGGCAAGGTGATCGGGTTCGAGGGCGACCACCTGACCCTGCTGCAAAGCCAGAAACTGGACGCGTTCCTGGACCCCAAGGCCCGCGTCGACATCGCCCCCGACACGATGCGCCAGCGCATGCACAAATCGCCCGCCGAACTGGCGCTGATCCGCGCCGGGGCGAATACCGCCGACGTCGGCGGCTATGCGATCCGCGAGGCGGTGGCGGTCGGCGCGCGCGAGATCGATGTGGCCATGGCCGGGCGCGACGCGATGGAGCGGGAAATCGCCCGCCGCTTTCCCGATGCCGAATACCGCGACACCTGGGTCTGGTTCCAGTCGGGCATCAACACCGACGGCGCGCACAACCCGGTCACCTCGCGCAGGCTGGAAGTTGGCGACATCCTCTCGCTGAACACCTTCCCGATGATCTCGGGCTATTACACCGCGCTCGAACGCACGATGTTCGTGCGCGAGGTGGATGCGGCCAGCCTCGGCTATTGGCAGGCCAATGTCGCCGCGCATGAATACGGCATGAGCCTGCTGAAGCCCGGCGCAAGCTGCGCCGAGGTGACGGCCAGGATCAACACCTTCTTTGCCGAGCGCCAGCTCTTGCAATACCGCACCTTTGGCTATGGCCATTCCTTCGGCGTGCTCAGCCATTACTATGGCCGCGAGGCGGGGCTGGAACTGCGCGAGGACATCGACACCGTGCTGGAACCCGGCATGGTGATCTCGATGGAACCGATGCTGACCATCCCCGAAGGTCAGCCCGGCGCCGCCAGCGACGGCAGGAACGAAGCGTTGCGAGATGCGGTCGGCCAGTTTCTGCA
>CALEZJ010000277.1 GCA_937927885.1 uncultured Paracoccaceae bacterium
ACCCTGGACCGCGTCTGGCGCCTTCTGGCGGCGCTTGGCAATCCGCAGGACAACCTGCCGCCGGTGATCCATGTCGCGGGAACCAATGGCAAGGGGTCAACGCAGGCGATGATCCGCGCGGGCCTCGAATCGGCCGGCAAGGTTGTGCACGCCTATACCTCGCCGCATCTGGCACGGTTTCACGAACGCATCCGCGTTGCGGGAGACCTGATTTCCGAGGAGGCGCTGAGCGCGCTTCTGGATGAATGCTACTCGGCCAACGGCGGCGAGCCGATCACCTTTTTCGAAATCACCACCTGCGCGGCGTTTCTGGCCTTTGCCCGGACGCCGGCGGATTACCTGCTGCTGGAGGTCGGGCTTGGCGGACGGCTGGATGCCACCAACGTGGTGGCGAACCCCGCGCTGACCATCATCACCCCGGTTTCGCTGGACCATCAGCAATATCTGGGCGAGACCGTCGACCTGATTGCCGGGGAAAAGGCCGGCATCCTGAAACGCGGCGTGACCTGCGTAGTCGGCCCGCAGGAAGACGCGGGACTGGAGGCGATCGAGGCACGCGCCGCGCGGCTCGGCGCACCCCTGCTGGCCGCGGGGCAGCAATGGCAGAGCTTCGAGGATCGCGGGCGTCTGGTCTTTCAGGACGAGAACGGTCTTCTCGACCTGCCGCTGCCGAACCTGCCCGGTCCCCATCAGATAGAGAACGCGGGCGCCGCATTGGCCGCGTTGCGGTTTCTCGGCTTTGACGCCGACGCCTGCGAGGCGGCGGTGACGCGCGCCTACTGGCCAGCACGGATGCAGCGACTGCGCCAGGGGCCGCTGGTGGATATGGCACCCGGCATCGAACTGTGGCTGGATGGAGGGCACAATCCGGCGGCCGGGCAGGCCATCGCTGCGACGCTGGACCGTCTTGCCCCGCGCCCGACATGGCTGATCTGCGGCATGTTGAACACCAAGGATGTGCGGGGCTTCATGGCGCCGCTTGAAGGGCATGCACGGGCGCTGATCGCCGTGTCGATCCCCGGCGAAACGAATACGCTGCCCGCCGAGGTCACTGCCGAAGCCGCGCGCGCAGCCGGTCTGACAGCCGACGTGGCCGGATCGGTCGGCGAGGCCTTGCGGCACGTCGCGGCCCAGGATCCAAGCGCGCGCGTACTGATCTGCGGATCGCTCTATCTGGCTGGATCGATCCTGCGCGAGAACGGCTGAGTCGCACGGCTGTCGCCAGGCAGGAGGGGTTACGCCCCCCCAGTCTCGCGGAGGCGCTTGCCCCTCCGCGGGAATTTAAGCCACATGAAAGGATGCGGTTTTCTCGCCGCTTCAGTGGGCGCTGACCGGGGTCAGGTCGTGTTCGCGCGCGACGAAAAAAGCGCTCCGTCGGTCGCCGGTCAGCGCGATGCAGGCGCCATCGGGGGCGTGCAGACCCCAGACCTGCGCGCCGCCTGGGATCTGGGTGCGAATTTCGGCGGGCAGGGTTTCAGGATCGATGCGGCGCACATAGGCCAGCGTGCCCGCAGGAAGATTGGCATAGGGGGTTTGCATCTCAGGTGTCCTTTCTTCAGCCGCGGGTGATCGGGATAGTGCGGACCACGCTTTCCGGCTCGCGCCGCTCCAGCGTGATTTCCAGCAGGCCGCTGTCAAGATGGGCGCCCGTCACCTCGACCCCTTCGGCAAGGGCGAAGGCGCGGGTAAACTGGCGCGTGGCAATGCCACGGTGAAGAAACACGCGCTCGGGGCCCGGATCGGCCTGCCGCCCACGCACCACCAGTTGCCTGTCTTCCAGCGTGAGGGCAATATCCTCGGGGCTGAACCCCGCTAGCGCCAATGTGATCACAAAGCGATTGGGCTCGGCCAGTTCGATGTTGAACGGAGGATAGCCGTCGGCACCGGCCCTTGCGGTGCGTTCGACCAGACGTTCGAGGGGCTCGAATCCTAAAAGCAGCGGATGGGTGGGAAAGGCGAATTTTGTCATGGCCCGGTCCTGTCAGCAGCGACGCGCGATCCGGCCCCGCAACGCGGCAACCAGACCCGCACAGCGATATGGGAACCGCGGCAGCGCGGTGCAAGAGGGGAGCGAAACCTTTGCCTCTAAGGGGAAATCCGGTAGACTGAACCCAAACAGGACCGAGTCGCACAAAGAATGAACGTCCCCATCGAGCTGGATCATGAAGAGGTTCTCCGCGTCAAGCTGGAGGTCTTGCGGCGCGAGCATCGCGACCTCGACGAGGCTATCGCCGCAATGCACGCGCGCGGGACCGGGGATGAACTGGCGATGAAACGGCTCAAGAAACGCAAACTGGTGCTGAAGGATGCCATCGCGCGCATCGAGGACGAACTGACGCCGGATATCATCGCCTGAAATCAACGGAGAGAAGAATGCGCTGGCTATTGGCGGCTGTTCTGGGCGCGGCGGCACTTCCCGCCTCGGCGCAGGGTTATTACGAGTGGAGTTTCAACCGCTATGTCGCGGCCTCCCCGCTCGACACGATCCTGACCTTGGCCTATGGCGTGCCCAACAGCGGTGACCTCCAGGCTTTCATTTCCTGTGCGATCGGGGCGAACTGGATCTATGCCGAGGTGCGTCTTGAGGCCGATATCGAGGCTTATCCCGACAGGGCGCGCGTCCCCATGACCCTCAGCGGTGAAGGTTTCTATCGGGTCGTCGGTGTCGATATCGAGCGACAGGAAGAAGGGATCTGGGGCGTTGCCTTTGCCCTGCCGCTTGATGATCCGTTCTGGAATGACATCGAAGGGCGCTACGAAATCTACTATGCGCTGCCCGGAGGGATCGAAACACCTCTGCTGATCGAGGGGCTCTTGCCGCTGGTCGGTCAGTTCCGGCACGACTGCGCGGGAATCCTCGATCTGGTCCCGGATCAGGCACCGACGCCGGGCAAATGACCCTGCCACAGGGTGACCCGTGTGCCGCCCAATTCCAGTGTCGGGCC
>CALEZJ010000278.1 GCA_937927885.1 uncultured Paracoccaceae bacterium
CGGCGTCGCGCGGCCCCTCTTGGACAGTCGCGATGATCGACACCCTCACCCAGCCCTTTCAGTTCGGCTTCATGCAGAATGCCTTCCTCGTCGGCGTGATGGTAGCCTTGCCCACCGCGTTGCTGTCGTGCTTTCTGGTGCTGCGCGGCTGGGCGCTGATGGGGGATGCCGTCAGCCATGCCGTGTTGCCGGGAATCGTACTGGCCTGGTTGGTCGGATTGCCGTTGATCCTCGGTGCCTTCGCGGCGGGGATGGTCACTTCGCTGGGGATCGGTTGGCTGGCCCAAAACAGCCGCGTGAAAAGCGACACGGTGATGGGCGTGGTGTTTTCCGGCATGTTCGCGCTGGGGATCGTGCTCTTTGTCGCGGTGCCAACCAGCCTGCATCTGGACCATATCCTGTTTGGAAATCTTCTGGGCGTGGGGCAGCAGGATTTGTGGACAGCGGGAATCATTGCGCTTGTGGTCAGTGCCGGGCTGATCTTGCGCTGGAAGGACCTGATGCTGCACGCATTCGATCCGGCGCAGGCGCGCGCGTCCGGGCTGGCGGTGGCCTGGCTGCACTATGGCCTTCTCACCGCCTTGTCGTTGACGATCGTCGCCACTCTCAGCGCAACGGGCCTCATTCTGGCGGTGGGCCTGTTGATCGCCCCGGGTGCCATTGCCTTTCTCCTGGTGCGCAGCTTTGGCCAGATGTTGATGGTCGCGGTTGCAGTTTGCTGCGGCGCCATGATCGCAGGCATTTATCTCAGCTTCTTCCTGGACAGCGCCCCTGCCCCGACCGTGGTCCTTGTCCTGACCGTGACCTTCCTTCTGGCGTTTGCGCGCCGTCTGCGTCAAACAGCGCGGGCCTAATTCGCCACCATTAGCAGGCAACGTCGCGCGGGCACGAAACTGCCATCCACGGCCCGCTGCAAATCCGTCATCAGATGCGTTGCGATATAGCTTTGGACGAAGGATGACGGCACTTCGATGACCAGACTGTCGCCAGTGTCGCGCACCAACCGCATGCGGGCGAACCAAGCGGCAAAGCGCGGTTCGTTGCCTTCGCGTAGTCGGTGCAGGACCGCACCCCAGGGATCGGCGGGGAGCTGCGTGACTTTGTTGGGCGCCGCGGACGAAGGAAGCACACGCCCCGCCATCCGGCCATGGAAATCGGGCCCGACGCGCGACCATGTTTCTGGCGCCAGCGCATAAATGCGCTCGATGCAAAGCCGATAGGTCGCTACCCGGCCCCGCACCCCTCGGCGCTTGACCTCCAGAAACCCGCCTTCGGTCAACCGCCGCGTTTCACGTTTGGCGGTGCGTTCGTCGACCGACCACAGCGCGGCCATTTCGCGCTGCCCGATGGAAACCTCATCCAGGATCCAGTTGTAGCGGGCCGTTACCAAGGCAATCAACCTCAACATCGAAACCTGCAAACTGGTACCAGACGCCAAGCCGGCAACCGCCAGAGCCGTCAGAAGATCATACTTTTCCGCCCCAGCGCCCGCGCCGGTCAACCGCATGTGTCGCATCTGCTATCCTGCTGCTCGTGAGTCGGTTGATCCGTCTCTTTCCCGAAACTTCGCCTGACTTCGCGTTCTTTGTCAAGGATGTTGCAAAAAACGGGAATTGAGTGCCCGATCCGCCTTTATCGGTCTGAAAGGTATTATAGGAGATAAGTGACAGCTTGCTGTCCCCAAGAAGGGTGTTTGCTGACACCGTATTTCTGCTTTTGGAGACACAGTTGACACCGAAGTTCCGCGTGGCTCGTCAGCTCACGCCGTCCGATCCCGTAATTTCGCTGACTCTTTCCAAAAACGAGCTTTTTTGATTTTGCTCTTTCGCAAAGTCGCGCTATTGACGGATCGAGCAACAAGAACACGAGAATGCCATGCGGGACTTCAGCTATCTACAGGACATGAACGAGCGCAGCCTTGCGCAGCAAGCGGTGGTGCGGAAGTCGACCTTTTCCCCTTCCGAGGTCAAGACGCTGCGCCCGTTCTCGATCTGGGAGATCTCGACCTTCATGTTCGATGTGCCGGCGGATACGCTGCGCAAGAAGCTGATCGAGGATCCGTCGCTGCCGCAGGGCGCGGTCGAGGACGATGGCAGACAGCGCTGGTTTACTCTGGCCGAGATCAACGAATTGCGCCGTCGGGTGCGGTTTCGTGGCAAGTCGCTGCAACCAGAGCGGCCAAAGGGGGCGGCCCTGCGTGTTGCCGTGTCGAACTTCAAGGGAGGGGTCGGCAAGACGGTTGTGGCGCAGCATCTGGCAAACGCGGCGGCGCTGGATGGATACCGTGTGCTGGTGATCGACTTTGATCCGCAAGCGACACTGACTCACTCGATGGGACTGGTCGAAGTCAAGGAGTGGAACACGGTCTGGGGCATCATGTGCCGTGATCTGTGCAAGGAGGCTGATCGCATCATGGAAAGCTATGACGATCCGGCTGATTGCCCTTATCCCGCGTCGGATGAGTTGCCAAAGGATGTGCAGGAAATCGGTACGATGCGCGCGCAGGACTTCATCCAGCGCACGGCCTGGCCGACGATCGACATCATTCCCTCGTGCGCCAATGCGGCCTTTGTCGAGTTCGCCTCGGCGCAATACCGTTCACTGCACAAGGCGTGGAGCTTTTTCGGCTGTGTGGCGCGCTACCTCGACGAGTTGCCGGACGACCAATACGATCTGGTGATCTTCGATTGTCCGCCAGCCATTGGCTATCAGTCCCTGAACGCAGCCTTTGCCGCGGACGTGCTCTATATCCCATCGGGACCCGGGTATTGGGAGTACGATTCGACCACTTCCTACCTGGGTCAGTTGGGCGACGCCTTGCAGGAGATCAGCCAGGGTTTCGAGAAGATCGCCGCCAACGCCGGGATCCGCTTGCCCAAAACCTTCCTGGACATCCGTGTGCTGATGACCCGGTTCGAAGCGTCCAATCCTTTGCATCTGGCCATGCTCGAAGCGTTTCGGAACGTCTTTGGCGCCGATGTTTGCCAGCACCCTATCGAGATGACGCGTGCGGTCGAACAATCCGGGCGTTTTCAGATGTCGGTCTATGAGCAGGATTACCGCGAGATGACACGCGAGACCTGGAAGCGTGCGCGTCAGTCCTTTGACAACGCCTATCAGGAGTTCAAGGGCACTGTGCTGCGGGCGTGGAAGGAACGGAACGGAGGGCAAGGTAAATGACTGGCAAGGGAAACCGCTTTGGCATCGGGCCCGTCGATCTGCCCAGTGCGGGCAGCAGTCGTCGGCAGCGTGATCCCGGTCCGATGGGTGTGGCCGTGCGCGAGGTCGCTG
>CALEZJ010000279.1 GCA_937927885.1 uncultured Paracoccaceae bacterium
GTCTCGCGCCACCGCATCCTGCGCGGGCTTGAGCGCCAGAAACACCGCCGTCCCCGGATAGGGAATGACCGGCGAGGGACGGGCGTGCAACTCGTTCGTCAGCGCATAGCGCAGCGGGTGGTCGACAATGGCGGTCATCGGGCGGTCCTGAAGGGGTTTGGCCCATTAGACCGATGTTGCCGCCCGGGAAAAGCGCGATGGAGCTCCCGCGTCCACAAAGGCGCGGTGTGCCGTCGTATCCTTGCAAACGCGCAACGCCTCAGCCGCGCCCGAACAGGCCCCTGAGGGCGGCGGCCGTGGTCACGCTGACCCCCGGACGTTGTGCCACGCGCCAGGGCAAGGGGCGGCACAGGTCCATTGCCGCCAGCCCGACCCGCGCGGTCAGGGCGCCGTTCACAACCCCCTCGCCAAAGCGGCGCGAGAGTTTGGACACCAGCCCCCCGCCCGCCAGCGAGCCGATCACGTCATCCCCCAGCGCAATCGCACCCGTGGCCAGCATGTGCCCCGCCACGGCACGGGCAAGGCGCCAGTTGCCCAGCGCCCCGGGCCGCCCGCCATACAAGGTTGCGATCCGGCGGATCATGCGCAGGTTGGACGCCAGCGCCGCCGCCATGTCGGCCAGCGGCAGCGGGATCAGCGCGGTCGCCATCGCCACCTGACGCGCGGCAGATTGCACCTCGGCCAGCGCCAGCGCATCGAGCCCGGCAAGGCAGCGCGTTTCCGCCGCCTCGATCACCCCGACCGCATCGAGCGCGTCATCCGCCCCGACCTGCACCCCGTAAAGCCCCGCGACCGAGGCCGCCACCCCCCGCGCCTGCCCAAGATCGCGCGCGGCCAGTGCCGCCTCGGCGCGTTTGCGCAGCGCATCGAGCCGCTTCAGCCGCGCGATGCCCAGCGCCTCGCGCAGCGCCCAAAGCGCCAGCGCGGCCACGAGCACCGCCGAAAGCCCCGCCGCAACCCAGCCCAGCACGGGCACCCGCGCCAGCAGGCCGGTGACATAATCCCACAGCGCCAGCCCCAGCACCAAACCGGCCAGCGAGGCCGCGCTGGCCAGAAGCCACCCGCCGGGGCCCGCCGCGCCCCCCGCCGCCATCCGGCCCAGCGCCTGCTCCATCGCCAGGCCTTGCGGCGCATCCTCGATCGGCGGGGCTGCGGCCACATCGGGCGCTGGCTCGGTGCCCAGTTCGATCAGGATCGGTCCCGTGTTGCTCATCGCGCCCCCTCTCAGACCAGCCGGTCGCCGATCAGGAATTCCGCCGCCGCATCCAGCCGGATGTGCGGCAGGCCACGCCCCGCCCCCTGCAAGACCGGCGGGGCAAAGGGCATCACCGCGTAATCCGCCGCGGGCCAGTGCAGGGCGCCTTCCCGTGCAGGCGACAGAAGCCGCGCGGGATCCTCGGGCAGGTCGCCCGCATGGGCCGCCACCTGACGACCATCCATCAGCCGCCCGCGCACCGTCTCGACCGCGCGGCCCGAGTGGCTGCGCGTTTCCTCGACCGTCGCCCTGAGTGCCGCCAGCGCCAGCGCCCCGGTCTGCGCCCCCGAAAACCGCGCCCGGTCGCGCGCCTCGCGCAGCATCGCCTCGATCAGCGCCGTCAGGCGTTCGTGCTGGGAATGGTGCAGATGGTCGGCCTTGGTGGCGGCAAAGAGAATGCGCTCTACCCGCCGACCGCGCAACAGTGAGGCAAAGAATCCGTTCGCGCCGGGCCGGAACGCCGCCAGAACCTCGGCCATGGCGCGCCGCTGGTCCTCCAGCGCCGCGGGGCCGCGGTGCAGGGCTTCCAGCACATCGACCAGAACCACTTGCCGGTCGATGCGGGCGAAATGCGCCTCGAAGAAGGGCCGGATCACCTGCGCCTTGTAGGCCTCGAACCGGCGCGCCATCTCGCGCCACAGGCTGCCGCGCGGACCTTCGGACCCCGGAAGGGGGGCAAAGGTCAGCACCGGCGACCCCGCCAGATCCCCGGGCACCAGAAATCGCCCCGGCGTGCAATCCGACCAACCCGCCGCCCGCGCGGCGGCCAGATAGGCGGTGAACCCCCGCGCCAGATCCTGCGCCACACCCTCGTCATGACGCCGCCCACCGTCTACCTCGTCCAGCGCCGCCAGAAACGCCCCCGCCTCGGGGCGCGCGGGCAGCCGGGCCAGCACCTCGGCCGACCATTGGGCATAGGATTTTCCCATCAGCCCAAGATCCAGCAACCATTCACCGGGATAATCCACGATATCCAGATGCAGTTTGCGCGCACCGCCCAGCCCCAGAAAGCCCGACGGAGCGAGACGAAACGACAGTCGCAATTCGGACACCGCCCGTGTCCCCTCGGGCCAGCGCGGCACCTCGGCGGTCAGCGCGGCCAGATGGCTCTCATAGGCGAAGCGCGGCAATGTCATGTCCGGTTGGGGCTGCAACCACACGCCGCGGATCACCCCGGCCTGCACCGCGCGCATCCGCTGCATGCGCCCCTGCTCGATCAGGTTGTGCACCAGCGCGGTGATGAACACCGTCTTGCCCGCGCGGCTGAGACCGGTCACGCCAAGCCGCAGCACCGGCTCGAAGAACGCCTCGGACACCGTGTCGCCGAAAGCGTCGAGGGACTGGGCCAGACGCCCGGCAAGCGAGGGGATCACGGGGGGAACTCCACATCTTTCGCAGCAAACCTAGTCATCCGGCGCGGGAAATTGAAGGGCACCCCCTTGCCGCGCGCGCATTGCGGCGCATAGTCCCGCGCATGACCTTCACGCTCCTCTCCCTCGGCCACGGCTATGCCGGTCGCGCGACCGAAGCCGCCCTTGGCCCCGACTGGCAGGTCCTTGGCACCTCGCGGCGTCCGGGCGCGGCCGTGCTCTGGCCCGACGATGCCGCCGCTGCCCTTGCCAGGGCCACCCATCTGATCGCCTGGGCCCCGCCGGGACCCGCGGGCGATCCGCTGCTGCCCGGGCTTCTGGGCCTGCCCGCGCCCCGGTTGCGCTGGATCGGCTATGCCTCGGCGAGCAGCCTTTACGGCGATACCGGCGGCGACTGGATCGACGAAAGCGCCCCCGACGCCCCCTCGACCGAGCGCGGACTGGCCCGCCAGCGCGCCGAAGCCGACTGGCGCGCGTTCGCCACGCGGCACTCTGTGCCGCTGGCCCTGCTGCGCATCGCGGGAATCTATGGGCCGGGGCGATCGGTGCTCGATGGCCTGCGCCTAGGCACGGCGCAGCGTGTCGTCAAGCCGGGGCAGGTCTTCAACCGCATCCACGCCACCGATCTCGGCAGGATCGCTGCGGCCTGCGCGCAAACCTGCCTCGACGGCACGATCATTCTTGCCGACGCCGAACCCGCCCCGCAATCCGAGGTCATCGCCTTCGGCGCCCGTCTCCTCGGCCTGTCGCCCCCGCCGGAAATCCCCTACGAATCCGCCAGCCTCAGCCCGATGGCGCAAAGCTTCTACGCCGAAAACAAACGCCTGCGCTCGCGCCGCATCGGCCCAGAACTGGGCCTTTCCCTGCGCTATCCCACCTACCGCGAGGGGTTGGCCGCAATCCTCGACGCTGAATCCTGACCCTTGCAGGACGAAAAGCCAGCGCGTATCCCGCCAGTATCCTTGCGCCTCAACTACCCTCCTAGGGGGCGTCAGCACCCCCCTTCCCCGCCAGCCAAGGGAAAGCCGATGCCCCGCTACGCCTTTCGCATCGAATACCTCGGCACGCCGTTCAACGGCTGGCAGCGTCAAGAGGGCCAACCCTCGGTGCAGCAGGCCATCGAGGAGGCCCTCTCCCGCCTCGACCCAACCGCACCGCGCCTTGCCGCCGCCGGGCGCACCGACACCGGCGTGCATGCGACAGGTCAGGTGGCGCATGCCGATCTGAGCCGCGACTGGCAGCCCCAAAGGCTGGCCGAGGCGGTGAACCACCATCTGAAACCCCTGCCCGTCGCGCTGACCGCCTGTGCCCGCGTGCCCGAGGATTTCCATGCAAGGTTCAGCGCCATCGAGCGGCGCTATACGTTCCGCCTCGTCGCCCGCCGCGCGCCGGTGGTGCAGGACGCGGGCCAGGTCTGGCAGGTTCGATACCCGCTCGACGCCGGGACGATGCGCGAGGCGGCCGCCGCGCTGATCGGCACGCAGGATTTCACCACCTTCCGCGCAGCGCTGTGTCAGGCGAAATCGCCGGTCAAATCGCTCGACGAGATCACCATCGAGGACCTGCCCTATCCCGCCGGTCGCGAGTTCCGCTTTCACCTGCGCGCCCGGTCCTTCCTGCACAATCAGGTGCGCTCGATTGTCGGCACGCTGGAACGGGTCGGCGCCGGGGCCTGGCCGCCCGGGCGGGTGGCCGAGGCGCTGGCGGCTCGCAGCCGCGCCGCCTGCGGCCCGGTGGCGCCGCCCATGGGCCTGACGCTCACCGGCGTCGGCTATCCGCAGGACCCCTTCGCCTGAGCCCTCAGGCCGCCCATTGCACGATCACCGCGCCAAGGGCGATCATCGCCATCAGCGCGACGCGAACCGGACCCGATCGTTCGCCCAGCATCAGCCAGCCGATCAGCGCCGAGAACACGGTCGAGGTCTCGCGCAGCACCGCCGCCTGTCCGACCGGTCCCAGCCGCGTCGCCAGCATGATGCCGCCAAAGCTCGCCACCGCGACAAAGGCACCGATCAGACCCCGGCGCAACAGGCTGGAAAGCTCGGCACGCGGCAGCGCCAGCAGGCGGGGCGCCGCGACCAGCGGCATGAAGAAGGCGTCGATGAAAAAGAACCAGGCCAGAAAGGTAAAGGGGTCGGCGGCCCTGCGAATCGCCCAGGCGTCCCAGGTGGTGTAGAGCGCGACAAAGGCCCCGGTCGCCACCGCAAAACCCAGGGCCGGGATCAGCCTGTCACGGTCAACCGTCACCTTGCGCAGGTTGTAGGCGGCAAAGCCCCAGATCCCCGCCAGCAGGACCGCAAGACCCGCCCACTGCAGCGCGTTGAAATGCTCGCCGAACAGCAATCCCGCGCCCAGCACCGTGAACAGCGGACCCGAACCGCGCACCACCGGGTAGACAACGGTATAGGCCCCACGGGTATAGGTCATCGCCTGCAGGATCTTGTAGCCGACATGGATGGCCAGCGCCCCGGCGAGGAACGGCCATAGCGCGGGCTCGGGCCATGGGACCAGGAACAGAGCCACCGGCGCGGCCAGCACGATCATGCAAAGGTCGATCCCCGCGCGCGACAGCCAAGGGTCATGGCGCCCCTTTTGCAGCGCGCCAAAGATCGCGTGCAGCACGGCGGCTGCCAGGGCGAGGGCCATGGACAGGGTCAGCCCGGCCTCGGTGCCTTCGAGCGAGATCAGCCATTGGCTCATGCGGGGTTCCGCGGGCAGCCGGGGTGGGGAGCGCTGCCCCATGTCGCCTTTCGGCGACGCCCCCCGGGAGAGTTGGGGCAAAAAGACAGGGTCAGCGCGCCGTTCCGGTCAGGGCGGCGGCGAAATCCTGCGGATCGAAGGGGGCGAGGTCGTCGATCTGCTCGCCCACGCCAATCGCGTGGATCGGCAGGCCAAAACGGTCGGCCAGCGCCACCAGCACACCGCCGCGCGCCGTGCCATCGAGTTTCGTCATCACGAGGCCCGACACATCCGCCATCTGGCGAAACACCTCGACCTGCGTCAGCGCGTTCTGTCCCGTCGTCGCATCCAGCACCAAGAGCGTGTTGTGCGGCGCCGAAGGGTCCTTCTTGCGGATCACGCGGACGATCTTGGCCAGTTCCTCCATCAGGTCAGCACGGTTCTGCAACCGTCCGGCGGTGTCGATCATCAGAAGATCCGCCCCTTCGGCCTGCGCGCGGGTCAACGCGTCAAAGGCCAGCGAGGCCGGATCGGACCCTTCGGGCGCCGTCATCACCGGCACGCCCGCGCGCTGGCCCCAGACCTGGAGCTGTTCGACCGCGGCGGCGCGGAACGTATCCCCCGCCGCGATGATCACCGATTTTCCCGCGGCTCGAAATTGCGCGGCCAGCTTGCCGATGGTCGTCGTCTTGCCCGCGCCATTGACCCCCACCACCAGCACCACCTGCGGGCGCTGGCGCGTCAGCGCCATGGGCCGCGCGACCGGCTCCATGATACGGGCGATTTCGCTGGCCAGCGCCGTCTTGATCTCATCGGTGGTCACCCGCTTGCCGAACCGCGTGGCCGCGATGTTCGCGGTCACCTTCAGCGCGGTGTCGACCCCCAGATCGGCCTGGACCAGCAGATCCTCGAGCTCCTCGATCATCGCGTCATCCAGCGTGCGACGCGCCTCGCCCTGGCCGGTCAGCCGCGCGAGAAGACTGGGCTTTTCCGCCGGTAAAGGGGCCTCGGCGCCGACCAGCGCATCCAGCCCCTCGTCGAGCTTCGACGACGAGCGAAAGAGCCGGTCCTTGAGCTTGCCGAAAAACGACATGGGGCCTCCGGGTGTTGGGCCTTTGTTTACCCCTTGCAGCTAGCCTAACGGGGCGCGGGATGGAAGGGGCGCTTGCCCCTGTTCGCCGCGCGGGAGGGTTGCTATGCTCGCGCTCATGCGTGTGTCGGTCTTTGCCTTTGCCACCTTGCTGCCTGCGGCCCTTCTTCTGGTGGGGTCGGTCTGGGGTGGCGCCTGGATCTGGGGGGCTC
>CALEZJ010000280.1 GCA_937927885.1 uncultured Paracoccaceae bacterium
GCGCGAGATTGGCCGCTTCGGGCCCGCAGCCCCCGGCAAAGACGATGTCCCAGCCGACCACCAGCGCCCCGGAATCGGCCAGCCGGGCCGCCAGCCGCGCCGAGGAAGCCCGGCTCCAGCGCTGGCCAGCCTCGTCGGTGCGCCCGATGTCGACCACCCGCACCAGGTTCGAGGGGCCGGGGGGCGACAGCCGGATCAGAAGGTCAAAGGCGCGTTCCTGCCAGCGGGTGACCGCGGCCGGGGCCCAGGCCAGCAGCGCCGCCGCCACGAGGCACAGACCCAGCGCCCAGAGCGCGGCGCGGCGCTGGCGTCGTGGCGAGCGGACCGTCGCTTGCGCCGCGCGTTCAGCCATGCGCCTCGGCTTCGGCGCGCAGCCCGGCCACGGCGCAGCGCCATATGCCATCCGCCTCGTCGATCAGCCCCTCGTCGCGGAAATCCTGCAACACCCGGTTCACCTTGGGCCGGGTCGCGCCCAGAACGGCGGCAAGATCGCCCTGCGACAGGCCCAGCGCCAGCGCCGCCCCCTCGGGCACGTCCTCGCCGTGCAACTGTTCGAGGGTCAGCAGCAAGAACCGCGCCACCCGCGCGCGCAACTGGTAGAGCGCGATGGATTCCAACTGCAACGTGGTTGCCCGCAGCATCCCGGCCAGATGGGCCAGCGCGGCCTGCAACACCTCGGGGTGGCGGCGGGCGATGGACTGAAACGCGGCGCGGCTCAGCACATGGCCGCGCACCTCGCCTGAAGCCGTCGCATCGGCCGACCGTGGCTGACCGTCGATCAGCGCCAGTTCCCCCAGCATCTCGCCCGCCTCGGCGTGGCGCAGCACCAGTTCGCGCCCCCCGGCGGTGACCAGCGAGATGCGCACCCGGCCGCTTTCCAGCGCCACCATCCAGTCGCCAGGATCATCGCGCTGAAACAACACCTCGCCCGGGCGCCATGTCTGCGCGCGCGCCGCGGCGCCGATGGCGTCGAGCACCTCGGGGCCCAACCCCTCGAACATGGCGAAACTCTTCCAGAATCCGCGGCCTTGCATGCTTACCCCCGGCTGGCGCCGATGGTGCCGCAGGCGGCGACGGGCGGCAAGCCCCGTTATCCTTCGCGGCTCAGGCCCACGCTGGCGAAAGCCTCGACGATGCGGCCCTCGCCCCAGGCGACCACCTCGCCCGGCGCGGCCCCTTCGTGCATCGTGCAGCCCTCGCCCGGGGACAGCACCCGCACCTCCCCGGCGCCGCGCACCTCGACGCTGCCGCGTTCGACAAAGACGGCAAAATCGCCCCGGCTGGGCCCGGCAAAGAACCGGGTGCCGCGCACGCCGATCTCGCCAAAGGCGGTGACGAAGGTCAGGTTCAGCGGAGGCAGATCCTCGGGACGGTCAAAGACCATCGCGCCACCCAACGTGATCGTGCCGCCCACCTCGCCGAGGAACGACGCCAATTCGATCGAACTGGCAGGTCCCATCTGGATCTGCGTGCGCTCGTTCAGCCACAGCAGCGCCAGCCCGTTCTCGCCGGTCTCGGCCAGATCGCCTTCGATCAGGGGCAGGCCGGGGGTCAGGTCCAGCACGGCATCGCCGCGCCGCAGCGCGCCCTGGCCCGAGGTTTCGCGCACCTCGCCCAGGGTATCGCCCCCGGTGCTGGCGACAAGTCGGGTGGCAAGCGGAAGGGCGGCAGCAGACAGGATCAGGGTGCGGCGGTGCATGGGACTCTCCAGCGGTTTGGCGCAGGCTATCAACGCCGCCCCATGCTGGCAATCACCTCGCCCGGTGTCAGTTCCCCGGGGAACATCACAGGCGCGGAAAGACCCGCCCGTCCATCAACTTGCGCGCCGTGCGCAGCGTGCCCGCCCCGGTGACCTGACCTGTGGCGTCGGTTTCCAGCAGCACCTCGGCCGCCCCCGTCGGATGCTCGATCAGCCAGCGCCCGTCCCGGGGCGCCACCGCCAGCGCCGCCGCGGGCGAGCCGGGCAGGGCGCAGGCGGTCGCCACGCTGACCGCGGCAAAGACGCCGACCGAGGCGTGGCAGCGATGCGGGATGAAGCTGCGGGTGCTGATCGCTCCGCCCGCGGCGGGGGCTGAGACCAGCGTCATCTTCGGCACGGATTTCTCGCGCACGTCGCCAAGGTTCATCAGTGGCCCCACCTGCAGCCGGATCGCCTCGATGCGCGCCTTCAGCGCGGAGTCGCCGTCCAGCGCCTCGCGGCTTTCCTCCCCGGTCAACCCGAAATCCGAAGCCGCCATGATCACACAGGGCATGCCGTTGTCGATCAGTGTACAGGCCACCCCGTCGATCACGTCGACCACCCGCCCGCTGGGCAGCAAAGCGCCGCACATCGACCCGGCGATGTTCTGGAACATCAGGGGGATCGGCGCGTGGCTGCCCGGCACCCCGTCGATGCGCGCAGTCCCGTCGTAGCGCACGCGCCCGCCCGGCGTCTGCACCCGCGCCAGCGCGACCTCGCGGGTGTTCAGCATGTGGATGCGCACCGGGGTTTCGCCGTCCTCTGCCGCGACCAGCCCGCGTTCGATGGCGGCGGGGCCCACCCCGGCCAGAATGTTGCCGCAGCCCTGCGCGTCAGATACCAGCGCCTGATCGACGAAGACCTGCAGGAACAGGTAATCCACATCCGCATCCGGGCGCGAGGGCGGGGCCAGCACGGCGACCTTCGACGTCAGCGGGTCCGCCCCGCCGATGCCGTCGATCTGGCGCGCATCGGGGCTGCCAAAAATGCGCAGCAGCAGGTCATCGCGTACGGCAGGCTCACCGGGCAGATCACTGGCCAGGAAATACGCCCCCTTCGACGTCCCCCCCCGCATCCAAAGGCACGGGATCCCCTCGACCAAAGCCCTGTCCATTCATCTGTCCTCAAATATCCTCGGGGGGTTCTCAGGGGGGCAGACAGCCCCCCTGAGCGGGGGAGCGCGAGGGGGCTGGCCCCCTCACAGGTATTTCAATCCCTTTTCCGCCAACCGGGGTCGCATGTCGTAAATGTCCAGCCCCAATTCCCCCGAAGCCAGTCGCTTGCGCTTGGCCTCCTCGGCATCGACCCGCTTTTGCGCCGCCGCGGCGACCCGCTCGGCCTCGGCGCGCGGAACCACGACCACGCCATCGTCATCGGCAATGACCACATCCCCGGGATTCACCAAGGCACCCGCGCAGACGATGGGAATATTGACCGAGCCCAAGGTCTCCTTCACCGTCCCCTGCGCCGAGATATGGGTTGACCAGACGCCAAACCCCATCCCGCGCAGGTCGCGCGTGTCGCGCACGCCGGCGTCGATGATCAGCGCGCGGCAACCCCGCGCCATCGCGCTGGTGGCCAGGAGGTCACCGAAATACCCCATGTCGCAGGGGCTCGTCGGCGCCAGGACCATCACATCGCCAGGCTGGAGCTGCTCGATGGCGACATGGATCATCCAGTTGTCGCCGGGAGGTGCCGAAATCGTCACCGCGGAACCGGCTATCGTCAGGTCCTGCTGGATGGGCCGCATCCGTGCCCCCAGCAAACCGGTGCGGCCCTGCGCCTCGTGCACCGTGGCGACCCCGGCGCGCCCCAGGGCTGCGATTACCTCGCCGCCCGCGCGTTCGATCTTCTGGATGACAACACCCATCGGCAATCTCCTCGATCATGGCCGGGGGTGCCGTCGGCCGACACCCCCGGAAGACCCCTGCGCGGGCTTGCATTCCGCGCCGGGGCAATTTCAGAGTTCGTCCACCGTGCGGGGAAAGACGCTCTCGAACCCTTCGGCATAGCGGCAATCGCGCCCGCCCGACTGGCCGCCCGAGTTGCGCTTGAAATGGTTGGCACGGTTCTCGGCCACGTTCTTGTAGAAATGCCACAGGTGCTCTTGCCCCTCCATCGCCTGGATGGCGGCCCATTTCTTGTCCCAGACCGGGGTGATGTCCAGGAACACGTCCGGCTTCCAGCCCATCTGTTCGGTCTGGTGGGGTTCGAACAGGTAAAGCTGCGGCGCGCCCAGCACCTTTTCATGCGGATTGTGGCCCCAGGCCTGCGCGGTCGAGCGACATTCCAGCACGATCTGCGTGGTCTGCATGTGGTCCGAATTGTAGGGGTCCCATTTCGAATGCGACATGATGAACGAGGGTTGCACCTTGCGCATCACATCGACCAGCCGGAAGCGGTCCTGCCGTGTGAAATCCATCGGATAATCGCCGAGGTCGAATTCGATCAGGTCATGCACGCCCAGGGCTTCGGCGGCCTTTTGCGATTCCTTGCGGCGCGCGTCCTTGACGACATCCAGCGTCATGCCGGGCTTTTTCCACAGCTTGGCGCTTTCGCCGCGTTCGCCGAACGACAGGCAGACGACGGTGACGTTATAGCCCAGTTCGGCGTGCAGGGCGATCGCCCCGCCGCAGCGCCAGACGAAATCGGCGGCATGGGCGCTGACGATCAGCGCGGTTTTCTTGGCGGTCATGGGAATCCCCTCCGGATTGATGTGTCCAGAATGCGCAATACCGGGCGGCAGGGCAAATCGGAATGCCGTGCCGCAGTATAAGATTGTGCTATAACAGAAGAGAACGTGGAAGGATCTCTAGACCGGCGGCGCTTCGGCGGCGGCGATGTGCAGCGCCAGTTCCGCGCCCGCATTGGCCATGCGGTGGCGCGCCTCGGGGCTGTCCCAGATGCGGCAGGCCATCCAGACCTGCACGGCGACCCAGCCCGCCCGCATCACCGCATCGGCCATCCACGCCTGCCGGGTGCGGTCGGTCTCGGCCATCGCGCGGGCGGTGAAGGCGGCGAAAGCGTCGATCACGGCGGCGGCCTCGGGGAAGGGCGCGGCTTCGGCCCGTGCGCGGTTCAGGAAGGCCGCCAGCCCCGCGCCGCCATCGCCCAACGTCTGGCGCAGGAAAAAGTCCTGCCCCTGCATGCCGGTCGTGCCCTCGTAGATCGCGAAGACCCGGCTGTCGCGCAAGGCTTGCTCCAGCGCGTAATCCTTGGTGAACCCCGATCCGCCCAGCACCAGAATCGCCTTGCCGGCCGTGTCGAACGCCAGTTCGGCGCCGAAATTCTTGATCAGCGGCAGCATCCAGGCGGTGAGACGGGCGAGACCCTCGTCCTGTCCCGACAGATCCGCCGCACAGGCCACCTGCATGAAGGCAAGGCGGAACAGGTCGATGCGCGACTTCATCTCGATCAACTGGCGGCGCACGTCGGGGTGGGTATTGATCGGCACCGGCGGCGCCTTCGGATCGCCGCCCTGTCGGCGCTCCTCGGCGTGCATTGTCGCAATGTCCAGGCATTTCAACGCCGTGCCCAGACCCTGGCAGGCGACGGTCAGCCGCATGTGGCGGATCATGGTGAAAAGCTGGGCCAGACCGCGTCCCTCGGCGCCGATCAGGCGGGCGGGCGCGTCCTCGAACCTGAGCGCGCAGGTCGGCGAACCATGCAGGCCCATCTTTTCCTCGATCCGCTCGACGCTGACACCCGGTCCGCGTTCGACCAGAAACAGGCTGAGGCCACGGGTGCCCGGCGCGTCGCCGGTGCGGGCCAGGAGGCAATGACCGATGCGCGCGCGCAGGTCGTGGTCGCCAAAGGAAATCCAGATCTTTTGCCCGCTGACCCGCCAGCCGCCCGCGCCATCGGGTTCGGCCCGCGTGCGGATGCGGCCCACGTCCGACCCGGCGCCGGGCTCCGAAATGCAGATGGTCGCCGTGCGCTGCCCCGCGACCAGCGCGGGAACCCAGTCGTCACGCAGGTCCGCATCGGCCCATTCGGCCAGCAGCAGCGCCGCCGAACGCGTGCCGCCCACCGACATCATGAAGGCCGGCGCCGCGCGTTCGAACAGTGGGTTAACGGCGGCAAAGACGGCCAGCGGCATGCCCATGCCTCCGAACGCCTCGGGGTGTTCCAGCCCCAGCCAGCCGCCTTCGGCCAGCGTGTCGAAGGCGGCGTGATAGATCTCGGGCACGCGCACGCGCCCGGCCTCCAGCCGCGCGCCGATGCGGTCGGCGGGAACGTCCAGCGGCGCGACCACCCCCTCGGCCACCTTGGCAGCCTCGGTCAGGATGGCTTCGAGCGTGGCATCGTCGACCGCGCCCCGCGCGCGCGCCCAGTCGGGCGTGCGGGCGAGGGCGTCGATCATGGCATCGGCATCTTTCCGGTAGGTCACATCAGGCTCGGCAGATAGAGGATGAAGGCGGGGAAGGCGATCGACAGCACCACCACCACCATGTCGGCGGCAAGGAAGGGCACGACCCCCTTGAAGATCTGCGCCACGGTTGCGTATTGGCTGGCGACGTTGCGGATGACGAAGACGTTCATCCCCACCGGTGGCGAAATCATCCCGATTTCCAGAAGCTTGACCAGAACGACGCCAAACCACACCAGGTCGATTCCCTGCGCGCGAAAGATCGGCAGCAGCACCGGCAGGGTGATCATCATGGCGCCGAAGGGCTCCATGAACATGCCAAGCACCAGATAGATGATCACCACGATGATCATCAGCTGGACATAGCCCAGATCGGCCCCGGCGACCATGCTGGACAGGAAGGACGACAGCCCCGACAGCCCCAGGAAGCGGGTGAACATTGCCGCGCCGACCCCGATGATGAACAGCGAGGCGGAGGTTTGCAGCGTCTCGATCATC
>CALEZJ010000281.1 GCA_937927885.1 uncultured Paracoccaceae bacterium
CGCCTGCCCCAGCGCCAGTTCCCACCCCAGCGTCACGCCAAAGGCCGCCGTCACCAGCGCCAGCGCCGCCCAGGGCAGCGCGCGCAACCCCGCCCGCGCCCCCGCTGGCAGCCTGAGCGCCCGGCGCAGCGACACGCCCATCCGCCCCAGGTCATGCCCCACCGCCAGCAGCGCCGGCACGATCAGCAGCACCAGCAGCATCCCGAATCCCAGCCCATAGGCCAGCGTCACCACCGTGGGGCGCAGGAACTGCGCGTCGTTCGACCGTTCGAACAGCAGCGGGCCCAGACCCAGCACCGTGGTTGCCGTGGTCAGAAGGATCGGCCGCAGCCGGTCCGAGGCCGCCTCGGCGATCGAGGGCAACAGGCCGCGCGCCTTTTCATACTGGTCCACCGTCGACACCAGCACGATGGAATCGTTGATGATGATCCCCGCCATGCCGATGATGCCGACGACCGAGAACATGCTCAGCGCCATGTTCCAGTGCAGATGGCCATAGATCACCCCGATCAGGCCAAAGGGGATCACCGACATCACGACAAGCGGGCGGAACCAGCTGGAAAACACCCAGGCCAGCACCAGATAGATCGCCACCAGACAGCCGATCACCCCCAGCATCGCATCGGACAGAAAGGCGTCTTCCTGTTCGGACAGGCCCGACAACCGCCAGGTGATGCCGTGATCCTCGGCCAGACGCGGCAGGATCTCGCGCTCCAGCCGTTCCAGCACCGCGCGGGCGGCGGCGGGGTCGCCCTCGTCCAGCACGCCGCTGACGGTGACCAGTTGCACCCCGTTCTCGCGCCGGATGGTGGAAAAGCCCTGCCGTGTTTCAACCCGCACCACATCGCCCAGCGGCAGATAGCGGCCCTGCGCGCTGCGCATCAGGGTGTTTTCCAGAAAATCCGCCGCGCGCTCGCCCTCGGGCAGGGTCACGCGGATGCGGGCGGATCGCAGCCCCTCGGGAAAGGTGGCGGCCTCGATGCCGCTCAGCCGCTGGCGCAAGTCGCGCGCCAGCGTGTCGGTCGAAAATCCCAGCGCCTGCCCCAGCGGGGTCAGTTGCAGCACCAGTTCTTCCTTGTCATAGGCCAGCGTGTCCTGAAGGCCGGTGATCTCGGCAAAGGGCGCCAGCAACGCCTTCAGCGCCTCGGCCGCGGTCTTCAGCGTGACCGCATCGCTGCCGATCAGGTCGACCGACAGCGAATCGCCCCCCGGCCCCATGCCAAAGCTGCGAAAGCTCAACTCCTCCAGCAGGGGATGGCTCCGCACCTCCTCTTGCAGCATCGCGGTGAATTCGAACGAGGAATAGGGCCGATGGTCGGCACCGATCAGGTCGATGGTGATCGAGCCCAGATGATCCGCGTCGCGGTTCTCTGCCGCCGCCAGCGCCCGCCCGGCATTGCCGCCGATCTCTCCTACCGCCGAAACCACCGGCCATTCGCCATGCTCGGCCTGCAGCCGCGCCGCCAGCGCATCGGTCGCGCGCTGAAGTTCCGCCAGCATGGCGCGGCTGTCGGCGCGGCTGGCGGCGGGGGTCATCAGGAAATTGGCGCTCAGGGTGCCCTGTTCGGGCGAGGCAAAGAACCGCCAGGTCACATCGCCGCGCAGCACGCTGGCCGCGCTCATCGCCAAAAGCACCATCAGCCCCGCCACCACCACATAGCGCGCCCGGATCACCAGCCGCATGAACGGCAGGAAGACCGCGCGGCGAAAGGCGTCAAAGCCCCGGTTGACCACGCGCGACGGCCAGTCATACCAGGCCTCGCGCGCGGCCCCCGCCAGCGCATGGGCCATGTGGTTGGGCAGGATCAGGAAACACTCGACCAGCGAGGCGACCAGCACCGCGATCACCGTCCAGGGAATGTCGGCGATCATGTCGCCAAAGCGCCCGCCGATCACCGTCAGCCCACCAAAGGCGATGATCGTGGTCAGCGAGGCGGCCAGCACCGGCATCCCCATCCGCGTCGCCGCGTTTTCCGCGGCGGCAAAGGGCGCCTCGCCCAGGTCTCGGTGCCGGTAATCGGCGTGTTCGCCGACCACGATGGCGTCATCAACCACGATCCCCAGCGTGATGATCAGCGCAAAAAGCGAGATCATGTTCAGGCTCATGCCCATCGCATACATGATGCCGACCGCGGTCAGCATGCTGACCGGGATGCCCGCCGCCACCCACAGCGCCGTGCGCGCGTTGAGGAACAGGAACAACAGCAGCACCACCAGCGCCAACCCCTGCGCGCCATTGGTTACCAGAAGGCGCAACCGCGCCGAGATCGCCTCGGCCCGTGCGTTGACCAGTTCGACCCGCACCCCCTCGGGCAGGGTCAGGGTCATCGCCCCGGCGATGCGCTGGACACTGTCCTGCAT
>CALEZJ010000282.1 GCA_937927885.1 uncultured Paracoccaceae bacterium
CGCGGATACGGCGCCGACTATGCGGTCAACATCACCGTCACCTCGTCGATCATCGCCCTTATGATCCCCCCCAGCCACAACCTGATCATCTATTCCATCGCAGGTGGCGGGCGGATCTCCATTGCCGACCTGTTCACCGCCGGGCTGCTGCCGGGGCTGGTGCTGGCGGCGTCGCTGATGGTCGCAGCCTGGCTGGTGGCGGCCAAGCGCGGCTATCCGACCGATCCCTTTCCGGGCCTTGCCATGCTGGGCATCCTGTTTCTGAACGCGGTCCCGGGCCTCTTGCTGATCGCGATCATCTTCGGCGGCGTGCGCTCGGGCGTGTTCACGGCCTCGGAATCCTCTTGCATCGCAGCGGTCTATGCCCTGTTGGTCACTGCACTAGCCTATCGCACCATGTCCTGGGCGAATTTCACCGCTGCGACCTTTGCCGCTGTTCGCACCACGGCCATGGTGCTCATGGTGATCGGTTGCGCGGCGGCTTTTGGGTGGCTCCTCGCGTTCCTCCGGGTGCCGGCCTCGATGATCGCCTTCATGCGCGACATCAGCGACAATCCCATCGTGGTGCTGTTGATGATCAACGTGATCCTGTTGATCCTCGGCAGTTTCATGGACATGTCACCGCTGATTGTCATCACCACACCGATCTTCCTGCCGGTCGCCACCGCCTTTGGCATCGATCCGGTGCATTTCGGGGTTATCATGATCTTGAACCTGGGCATCGGTCTGTGCACCCCGCCGGTGGGCGCCGTGCTGTTCGTCGGCTGCGCGGTCGGACGTATCGGCGTGGGTGAGGTGATCCGCACCATCTGGCCATTTTATATCGCGGCCTTCGTTACGCTGATGCTGGTCACCTATATCCCGGGGCTGTCGCTGTGGCTGCCCGCGCTGTTTCGGTGATCCAATGCCCTTTCCGATTGTCCCGACCGGCCCGCACAGCACCAGGCAGGTGCTTGCCGACAGCCCCGAACTGATGGTCGTCGCCTTCCGCTTTGCCGCCAAGGGGGCCGAGGGCGCGCTGCACAGCCATCCCCATGTGCAATCGACCTACTGCGTCGAGGGTCGGTTTCGCTTTTCCGTCGATGGGCGTGCGGTCGAGGTAGGGCCTGGAGACGCATCCATCGTGCCTTCGGGTCAGGTGCATGGCTGCGTCTGCCTGGAACCTGGAGTGCTGATCGACAGCTTCACACCGCGACGCGACGATTTTCTGGAATGAAGGACTCACCATGCTGAAGGTTGAAACCCGTCAGGCGATTTCCCCCGTGGAAGCCCGGGCAATGGGCACCGACGCCCTGCGTGCGGCTTTTCTGGGTGAGGGACTGTTCGCCTCCGGTGAAATCCGGCTGATCTATAGCCATTATGACCGTATGATCGCCGGTGGCGCGGTGCCCGAAGGTGCGGCGCTGGTGCTGGACCGTGTGGCGGAAACCGGGACCCCGTCGATCCTGGATCGGCGCGAGATGGGTGTGGTGAATGTCGGTGGCGCGGGATCGGTGACGGCAGCGGGTCAGCGCTGGGAGATGGGCAAGGGTGATGTCCTCTATCTGCCGAAGGGCGCGGGGCCGGTCATATTCGAAGGGCAGGGGCGGTTCTATATTGTGTCTTGTCCCGCCCATTACGCCCATCCTGCGCGGCTGATCCGTCTGGCCGAGGCGCGCAAGCTGGAGATGGGCGCCCCCGAGACCGCCAATCACCGCACCATCAACCAGTTCATCCATCCGGATGTGATGCCTTCGTGCCAATTGGTGCTGGGCTATACACAGTTTCACGCCGGGTCGGTGTGGAACACCATGCCCGCCCATGTGCATGATCGGCGGATGGAGGTGTATCTCTACTTTGACCTGCCTGCGGGTGCGCGGGTCTTTCACATGATGGGCGAGCCGCGGGAAACCCGGCACCTGGTCATCGGCAACGAGGAAATCGCGCTGTCGCCGCCCTGGTCGATCCATTGCGGCGCGGGAACCGCCAGTTATGCCTTTGTCTGGGCCATGGCTGGGGATAATGTCGATTACCGCGACCAGGACGTGGTCGCGATCGAGGACATGCGATGACTCCGTTTTCCCTGCAAGGACAGACCGCGCTGGTGACGGGCGCAAATACCGGAATTGGACAGGCCGTCGCCATTGCCATGGCCGGGGCTGGTGCGCATGTGATCGCCGCCGGGCGCTCGGATTGCTCCGAAACCGTGGCGCGGACAGGCGGTGAACAGATGCGCCTCGACTTCACCGATCCCATGGCCGCGCGGGACGTGTTCGCCGCGCGACGCATCGACATTCTGGTCAACAACGCCGGCATCATCCGTCGCGCGGATGCGGTCGATTTCACCGAATCCGACTGGGATGCAGTGATGGATGTAAACCTGAAGGCAGTGTTCTTTACCTGTCAGGCTTTTGGTCGGGCTGCTCTTGACGCGGGGAGGGGTGGAAAGATCGTCAACATCGCATCGCTCTTGTCGTTTCAGGGCGGCATCCGTGTCCCGAGTTATACGGCGGCCAAGCATGGCGTGGCCGGGATCACCAAGCTTCTGGCCAATGAATGGGCGGCCCGGGGGATCAATGTGAACGCCATCGCGCCAGGATATATCGAGACCAACAACACCGAGGCCCTGCGCGCCGACCCTGAGCGCAATGCCGCGATTCTGGCGCGCATCCCTGCCGGACGATGGGGCCGGGCCGAGGATATCGGCCAGGCGGCGGTGTTTCTGGCCTCGCCGGCCGCAGGTTACGTTCACGGCGCGGTGCTGAACGTGGATGGCGGCTGGCTCGCACGCTGAGCGGATGACCACCCTGATCGATGCGCCTTGCCTTTGCTCTGCTGAACGGAGTGTCGGTTTGGCCTGACCAATCTCTCTGAGTATTCATGCCGAAGTGCGCATTGAGCTTTTGAGAGATTAGGGCAGGGTGG
>CALEZJ010000283.1 GCA_937927885.1 uncultured Paracoccaceae bacterium
CGCTGATGCTGTCGCAGGGCACGCCGATGATGCTGGCCGGCGACGAGATCGGCCATACCCAGCAGGGCAACAACAACGCCTATTGCCAGGACAGCCGGATTTCCTGGCTCGACTGGGACAAGGGCGATCCCGAGATGCTGGACTTTGCCCGCCGGATCATCCGCTTTCGCAAGAACCACCCGATCCTGCGCCAGAAACTGTTCCTGCATTCGAAAGCGCGCACCACCGACGGCAAGGCCGATGTGCTCTGGTGGCACCCCGAGGGTCGGCGCATGTCCCCGCAGGATTGGGAGGATCCGGCATTGTCCTTTGTCTGCGTGGAATTGCGCACCGCCGCAGGCACCCCGGCCTATGCCGACCTCGAAGAGGCGGTGTTCCTGATCTTCAACGCGGGCGGCAGTCTGGATGTGACCCTGACTCCGGCGCCCGAGGGCAAGGTCTGGTCGCGCCGCATCAACACCTATGCCCCGACGGCCCCGGCCGAACGGGTCAGCTATGGCAAGCTGGTGGTGCCCGCGCATTCCGTCTCGGCGCTGGTGCTGGAGGACTCGCGATGAGCAGTCTCGACGATCTGTGCCGCGCCGCGGGACTGGTCTGGGTCTACCGCGACGGTGCCGGGCGCCCGCAGGAGGCGCCCGACGAGGCCCGCCGCGCCGTGCTCGCCGCCCTTGGCCACGCCAATTCCGAGGCCGCGCTGCCCGAGGCCCTGACACGATCGACCTCGCTGGCAATCCTTGCCGGTCAGGCCAAGGACTGGGGACCCGGGCCCTGGCGCATCATCACCGAGGACGGCGCCGAGATCCGGGGCGAGGGACCGCTGCCGCCCTTGCCGATGGGCTATCACCGCATCGAACACAACGGCTGGATTGTGCATCTGCTGGCCGCCCCCCCCCGTCTGCCGTCACCGCCCCGCCGCTGGGGCGTGACGGTGCCGCTGTTCGCGCTCTGGCAGGGGGTGCAGGCCGGGATGGGCACCTATCCGCAACTGGGGGATCTGGCGCAGGGGCTGGCCCGGCAGGGCGCGTCCTTTGTCGGCATCAACCCGATCCACGCGGGCTTTCCGACCGACACCGGCAATTTCAGTCCCTATGCCCCCTCGCACCGGCGCCGCCTGAACACGTTGCATGTGGCAACCGGGGTGGCGCTGCCCGAAACCGGCCCGCTGATCGACTATCCGCGCACCATCCGCGCGCAGCGCGCGGCGCTGGAAGAGTCCTTTGCCATCTTCAGGGGCGATCCCGATTTCGAAGCCTGGCGCGGCGAGCAAGGCGCCGCGCTGGAGGAATTCGCCACCCATCAGGCGCTGAGCGAGGTGCACGGCGGTTACTGGGGGTCCTGGCCTCTGGCCTACCAGGACCCGAAAAGCCCGCAGGTTCAATCCTTTGCGCGAGAACGTCGGCAGCGGGTGCGATTTCACGCCTGGGCACAATGGCTGGCCGAGAGCCAACTGTCTGACAGCCAGAGACGCGCCCGCGCGGCCGGAATGGGCTTTGGCCTCTATCTGGATCTCGCCGTCGGCACCCATCCGCACGGGGCCGAGACCTGGGCCGAGCGCGGCCTCTTCGCCCAGGGCGTCAGCCTTGGCGCGCCACCCGACCTTCTGGGGCCTTCCGGCCAGCGCTGGGGGCTGGCGCCGATGCGCCCCGATGTGCTGCGTGCCACCGGCTATGTCGCCTTCGCCCAGACCCTGCGCGCCCAACTGCGGTTCTGCGGGCTCTTGCGGATCGACCATATCCTGGGGCTCGAACGCAGTTTCTGGCTGCCCGACGGCCTGCCCGGCCTTTACGTCACCATGCCGCGCGACGAGTTGCTGGCGGTGCTGCGCATCGAGGCCAGCCGCGCCGGGGCCTCGGTCATCGGCGAGGATCTGGGCACCATCCCGGACGGATTGCGCGGCGCGCTCGATGCCTCGGGCGTGCTGGGCTGCCGGGTCGCAATGTTCGAACGCCATTGGGAAACCACGAAGGATTTCCTGCGCCCCGACGAATACACCCCCACCGCGCTGGCCTCCTGGGGCACACATGACCTGCCCACCTGGGCCGGCTGGCGCGCCGGACGCGACATCGACTGGCGGGCAAGACTGGGCGAGGTCCCCGACGAACCCGCCGCGCGCACCGACCGTGCCGCCGAGGTTGCAGCCTTCGATTCGCTGACCGGGGCAGGCGACATGAACGCCATGCACCGGCATCTGGCGGCCTCGGCCTCGGTGCTGGTCGCCGTGCAGGCCGAGGATCTGGCGGGCGCTGTCGAGCAATGCAACCTGCCCGGCACCGTGCACGAGCATCCGAACTGGAGCCGACGCCTGCCCGTGCCGCTTGACGGCCTCATTGCCGCCGCAACCTTGCGCGACACCAGCACCATCATGGCCTTATCTGCCAGACAGGGGTGACCGAATGTCCGTCGAACGCGTTGAAACCAAACCTATTCCCGGCCAGAAACCCGGCACCTCGGGGCTGCGCAAGAAAACCCGGGTGTTCATGCAGCCGGGCTATCTGGAGAATTTCGTCCAGTCGATCTGGAACGGGATCGGCGGCATCGCAGGCCAGACCCTGGTTCTGGGGGGCGATGGACGGTTCTTCAATGACCGGGCCGTGCAGATCATCCTGCGCATGGCTGCGGCCAGTGGTGCGGCGCGGGTGGTCGTCGGGCAGAACGGTTTCCTGTCCACGCCCGCCGCCTCGAACCTGATCCGCCAGCGGCGCGCGGATGGCGGGGTGATCCTGTCAGCCAGCCACAACCCGGGCGGCCCGGATGAGGATTTCGGCATCAAATACAACATGATGAACGGCGGTCCTGCGACAGAGGCGATCACCTCGGCGATCCATGCGGCCAGCGAGGCCATCGACCATTATCTGACCCTGGGCACTCCTGACATCGACCTCTCACGCCTTGGGGAAACCGTGCTGGGGGCGATGGTGGTCGAGGTCGTCGATCCTGTGGCCGATTACGCCGCGCTTATGGAAACCCTCTTTGATTTCAATGCGATCCGAGGACTTCTTCAGAGCGGTTTTCAACTGCGGTTCGACGCGATGCACGCCATCACCGGGCCCTATGCGGAGGAAATCCTCGAACGCAGGCTGGGCGCCGCGCCGGGTTCGGTGCGCAACGCCATTCCCTTGCCCGATTTCGGCGGCGGCCACCCCGATCCGAACCCGGTCTGGGCGCGCGACCTCATGGAGGCGATGCACGCTGCCGACGCTCCCGATTTCGGCGCCGCGTCGGACGGGGACGGCGACCGCAACATGATTGTCGGGCGCGCGTGCTATGTGACCCCGTCGGACAGTCTGGCCGTGCTGGCCGCCAATGCCCATCTTGCCCCCGGCTATGCGGCGGGCCTCAAGGGA
>CALEZJ010000284.1 GCA_937927885.1 uncultured Paracoccaceae bacterium
TTTCCCACCTGATCGCGGGGTTCAGTCGCGACATCCAGGCGCGCGGCTGGCAAATCCTGCTGTTCACCGTCGACAGCCAGGACGAGGTTGACCCGGCATTGACCAGCCTCATGCGGTTCAAGGTCGATGGTGTGGTGATCCTTTCCGCCATCCTCAGCGAACACATGGCGGAACTGTGCAAGGCCTCTGGCATTCCGGTGTTGCTCTATAACCGCAGCGCAGGGGCGCTCGATGTCGCCTCGGTCCTGATCGAGAATCGGGCAGGTGGTCGCGCAGCGGCGGAGTTGCTGCTGGATGGCGGCCACCGGCGGATCGCGTATCTGGCCGGGGATGACCGGGACCTGACCTCGCGCCGACGCGAGGAAGGGTTCGTCGAAACCCTCGCCGAAGCCGGTATGACATTGTTCGCACGCGAAACGGGCGATTATACCTTTGTGAGCGGTCGCGAGGCCGCGCTGCGCCTGTTCGCGCGGCAGGATCACCCCGACGCGGTGTTTTGTGCCAGCGATGTCATGGCTCTGGGCGTTCTTCATGCCGCGCGCCACGATCTGGGCCTAAGCATACCGCAGGATTTCTCGCTCATCGGCTTTGACGACATTCCTGCTGCAGACTGGCCCGGCCATCAGTTGACCACCATCCGCCAGCCCGTCAGCACGATGATCCGCGCTGCGGTTGGCATGTTGGCCGAGATGATGGCAGACCCCGAGCGACCCGCCCAGACACTGCGCTTTCCCGGCACATTGATCGTGCGGGCGTCGTGCCGCATTCCGTCGCGACGCGGCGCAGTCTAGCCGGGTCGACGCAATACCTCGCGCATCCGCGCCAACAGGTCGACGCCCATCTGGCGGAACAGATCCAGCATATCCAGCGGCACCCAGTTTTCGCGGATAAGCCCCTCATGGTGCAGATAGAAATCCATCACACGCATGAAGACCGGTCGCCCTGTCGGCGGCATGGCGCAGAATCCGCCGCCGTTGTGCATGGCATAGACCGAGGGCCATCCACCCGTGACCGAATAGGGCCCGTCCCCGATGCGGATGTAATGCCCGGCCCCGTGACGGGCGCGTTCCGCGGTGACCTCGTCAAAGGTGCCCTGAGGGCGATGAAACGCGATGCGAAACGGCAACTGGTGGCCATCGACAAAGCCGTCGAGCCCCCGCGTCGTGCCGATGCCGGCCGGGCCGTACCACATCATCTTAGGGTGCCAATGGTCGCGCTGGGGCATGGCGATCAAACCCTCGCGTGACAATTTCCCCAGGTCATCGAACTCGGCCAGGCTTTTGTGCATTCCCAGGGTCTGATCAAGTGAGGCCAGACTCTCGGCCTCGCTCGCGGGGGCCATTCGCAGTCCGTCCACGGTGATCGGGGCCTGCCATGCCTCCTCGACCCCCAGCGAAGGGGCTAACGGCCAGACCCCGGCCTGCCGCATCACGTCAAGAACATCCCAAAGCAGGTTCGCCTGGACGACACGGCCATCGGCGTCAACCTGCCAGACCTCGCCATATCGCAGACTCAGGGTCTTGTTTGTCGCCGGAATACCCAACCAGTCACCGCGCATGGTTCCGCAGTACTGGCCCATTGCGGCGAACAGCTTGACCCCCTGATAGACCCCCGCGCAAAAGATCAGATCGCGACGCTCGAGATCGGGCACGGCACGTTTCAAAGGTGCCCAGATGGTGGGCAGCGCCGCAGCGTTACCGCCGACTTCGTTCATCGGATGCGCCGCGCGCCACTGTGCGTGCGGACGCGCCAAAGCCGCCAGCACGGTCTCGATTCCGTCGGGTGGCGCTTCGGCGAGGGCGACGACTGGCTGGAAGTGCTGGGCTCGGGGATGGTGCGAATACCCCGAGCGGGCGGGGTGGTCGGGGCTCATTGCGGGCAGCCCGCCGAAATGTCGAGCGCGAACCGGCGCAGGCCGCAGGCCTTGAGCACCGCCACCGCTGTGTCGAGCGAGCGGAACACCTTGAACTGCCCGCTCGTCGTGTGCAGCCACCGGGTGCACTCGGCTGGGCCGACCGCAATGGCATAGCCCTGCGTGCTGCCCATCACCGTGATGGGGGTGCTGGGC
>CALEZJ010000285.1 GCA_937927885.1 uncultured Paracoccaceae bacterium
AGGCTGGGTGACCGGCTGACCGGGTCGGTGCAGGTGCTGGGGGCCGACGAAAAACGCCTCCATATCTTCGTGCGCATCGAGCACGAGGGGAGGCTGGTGGCCTCGATCGAACAGATGCTGCTGCATGTCGACATGAAGGCGGGCAAGTCCTGCCCCGCCGCCCCGCAGGTTTTGGCGCGCCTCCTGCCCATTGCCGAGGCGCACAAGGCACTGGCGCGTCCCGAAACGGCCGGGCGCCATGTCGGACAGAGGAAATCCTGATGCATTTTGGCCTGACCGAAGAACAGCGGATGATCGTGGACACGACGCGCGCTTTCGTCGAGACCGAGCTTTATCCACACGAGTCACTGGTGGAGCGCACCGGCCATCTGCCGCTTGAACTGATCCGCGAGATTCAGAAAAAGTCCATGGATGCGGGCCTTTACGCGGCGAACATGCCAGAGGAGGTGGGGGGCGCGGGCCTCGACACCTTGTCCTGGCTGCTCTATGAGCGCGAGCTCGGCCGGGCCAATTATGCGCTGCATTGGACCTGCGTCGCGCGCCCGTCGAACATCCTGCTGGCCGGGACAGCCGAGCAACGCGAGCGCTATCTGATGCCCTGCATCCGCGGCGAGACCTGGGATTGCCTGGCGATGACCGAACCGGGCGCGGGCAGCGATCTGCGCGGCATGAAGGCCAGCGCACGGCAAGAGGGCGGCGACTGGATTCTGAACGGAACCAAGCATTTCATCAGCCATGCGGACCTTGCGGGCTTCACCATCGCCTTCATGGCGACCGGCGAAGAGGCCACGCCGCGCGGTCCGAAAAAGCGCATCACGGCGTTCTTTGTCGACAAGGGCACGCCCGGGTTCACGGTGCGCGAGGGGTATCGCAACGTCTCGCACCGGGGCTACACCAATGCGGTTCTGGAATTCGACGATTGCCGCGTTCCCGCCGACAATGTGCTGGGCGAGGTCCACAGGGGCTTTGAGGTCGCCAACCAGTGGCTGGGCGCGACCCGGCTGCAGGTGGCCTCGACCTGTCTGGGCCGCGCCCGCCGGGCCTTGGACCATGCGCTGGGCTGGGCGGCCGAGCGCAGGCAATTCGGCCAGCAGATCGGCAAGTTCCAGGGCGTCAGCTTCAAGCTGGCCGACATGGCGCTGGAACTGAAAGCGGCCGAACTGCTGACCTGGGAGGCGGGTTGGAAATTTGACCAGGGCAGCGTGAGCGATGCCGACATGGCAATGGCCAAGCTGAAGGCGACCGAGGCGCTGGCGATGATTGCCGACGAGGCGATCCAGATTCACGGCGGAATGGGACTGATGGACGAATTGCCGCTGGAGCGCATCTGGCGCGATGCACGGGTTGAACGCATCTGGGAAGGGACCAGCGAGATCCAGCGCCACATCATCAGCCGCGAATTGCTGCGCCCGCTGGGGGCATAGGCGGGGGCCGGCCCCCCGCACCCCCCGCTCAGGGGGGCCTTCAGCCCCCCTGAGAACCCCCCTGAGAACCCCCCTGCGAACCCCCCGAGGATATTTTCGGACAGATGAAGGAACGAAATGTTAACGAACCGAGTCGATCCCGGGATCACGGGACAGGCAGGGATGCCGATGACCGTGACAGGTGACGTTTCCCGGTCTCCCAGGTTGGAGGCCGGGCGACTCC
>CALEZJ010000286.1 GCA_937927885.1 uncultured Paracoccaceae bacterium
GGCAAAGGGGGCGTCAAGGGCTACCCATCGACCGGGGGGCGGCTGAAAGGACTTCGCCGCGTCTGAAAGGTTGAAGGAACACAGCACCCGGCGACCCTTCAGCGAACGGGTAAAGGCAAGGATGCCACCCTCGGCCCTGACCAACTCGAAATCGCCTTTGACCAGTGCGGGTTCTGAGGCCCGGAACGCGATCATGGCCCGGTAAAAGGCCAGAATGCTGCCCGCGTCCCTTTCTTGCGTGGCGACCGAGACTGCAAGGTGCTCCCCCGCCACCGGCAACCAGGGCTGGCCCTGCGTGAAACCGCCATGGGCATTGTCTGAAACCCAAGGCAACGGCGTGCGGCAGCCGTCACGTCCCTTGAACCTGGGCCAGAACCGGATGCCATAGGGGTCTTGTAACAGCTCGCGCGGCACCTCGGCCTCGGTCAGGCCCAGTTCCTCGCCCTGATACAGACAAACAGACCCGCGCAGGCTGAGCAGGACCGCCGCCATGCAGCGTGCGCCCTGAGGGCTGAGAGCCCAACGGCTTGGGTGGCGCACCACGTCGTGGTTCGAAAAGGCCCAGCAGGCCCAGCCATCACCGATCCCCGCCTCATGGCGCGCCAGCACCTCGCCGATATACTCGGCGGTCGGCCGGTGTGACGAGAGCAGGTCGAAGGAATAGCAAAACTGCACCTTGTCCCCGCCCGAGGTGTAGGCGGCCTGAATTTCCAGCCCCCGCTGCGCGTCGCCCACCTCGCCCACGGCCACGGTACCGAATTCATCCATCACCCGGCGAAACCGGCGCAGAAATGCGAGGTTCTCGGGCTGGTTCTTGTCGTAAAGGTGGTCCTGCCAGTTATAGGGGTTCACCTCGGGGGCGATGGTGGTATTGCGCTGATCAGGGCGCAGCGCCGGGTTGTCGCGCAACAGGCGATCGTGGAAGTAGAAATTGATCGTGTCCAGCCGGAACCCGTCGACCCCGCGTTCCAACCAGAAGCGCACGACATCCAGCAACGCGTCCTGAACATCGGCGTTGTGCAGGTTCAGGTCAGGCTGCTGGGTCAGGAAGTTGTGCAGGTAATACTGCATCCGCGTCCCGTCCCATTCCCAGGCCGAGCCGCCAAAGATGCTCAGCCAGTTGTTGGGCGGCGTGCCGTCGGGTTTTGGATCGGCCCAGACATACCAGTCGGCGCGCGGACTGTCGCGGCTGGCGCGACTTTCGGCAAACCAGGGATGCTGGTCCGAGGAATGGCTGATCACCAGATCGATGAGTACCTTCAGCCCCAGTTCATGCGCCCGCGCCACAAGCGCATCGAAATCCGCCAGCGTCCCGAACATCGGGTCCACATCGCGGTAATCGGAAACGTCATAGCCGAAATCCAGCATCGGCGAGCGAAAGAAGGGCGAGATCCAGATCGCGTCCGCACCCAGACGGGCGATATGGTCCAGTCGCCCGATGATCCCGGTCAGATCGCCGATCCCGTCACCGTTCGAATCCTGAAAACTGCGCGGATAGATCTGATAGATCACCGCTCCGCGCCACCAGTCGGTATCAGGCCTGAGTGCGGGGGAAAGGGTTTGCATCAGTGACATGGGATCAGGGCCTTACTTGACCGAGCCGGCCAGAAGGCCGCGCACGAGATAGCGTTGCATGGTGAAGAACAC
>CALEZJ010000287.1 GCA_937927885.1 uncultured Paracoccaceae bacterium
GGCCAGGGCGACGAGCGCCAGAAACACCCCCAGCGGCGTGCGCATCGCGCCGGCCACCACCGTCAGGACGCCCCCCAGCGGCAACCAGGACAACAGCAGCGACCACAGGCCCCAGCGCGCCCACCAGCCCTGCGCCTGCGCGAACCGTACCTCCGAGACGCGCAGCCAGCGATGCGCCCCGGCGGATTCCAGCCGCCAGCCCAGCCAGTAATTCACCAGCGTTCCCAAAGTGTTGCCCACAGAGGCCACCACGACCAGCAGCCAGACGGGGGCCAGCCCCGCCAGTTGCAGGCCCACCAGGACGGGTTCCGAGGCAAAAGGAATGACCGTCGCCGCCAGAAAGGCGGCGCCGAACAGACCGGCAAGGGTCAGGATCAGGCTCAGACGGTGGTGTCCGTCGGCGCCTCGACGGCGTCCTCGCGCAGGATGCGCGGCTCGCGCGGGGGACGGCCGATGACGTCGCGCAATTCGTCGAGCTCGATGAAATTGTCGGCCTGCCGCCGCAGTTCGTCGGCGATCATCGGCGGCTGGCTGCGGATGGTCGACACCACCGAGACCCTGACGCCCTGACGCTGCAAGGATTCGACCAGCGGGCGAAAGTCGCCATCGCCCGAGAACAGCACCGCATGATCCATCCGCGGCGCCAGCTCCATCGCGTTCACCGCCAGTTCGATGTCCATGTTGCCCTTGACCTTCCGTCGGCCCATGGAATCGGTGTATTCCTTGGCCGGTTTCGTCACCATCGTATAGCCGTTGTAGTTCAGCCAGTCGATCAGCGGGCGAATCGGCGAATAATCATCGTTCTCCAGCAACGCCGTATAGTAGAACGCGCGCAGCAGTTTCCCGCGGCGCATGAATTCGTGGCGCAACAGCTTGTAATCGATGTCAAACCCCAGCGCCTTGCCTGCGGCAAACAGATTGGCACCATCAATGAACAGAGCCAGACGCTCGTCTTTGTAAAACATCGGTTTTCCTCTCAAAGTCCTTGCGCTACTCGTAAGACCACGGGGTTGCCGCGTGTTCCGGCGACATCCCGCCGCAGCATTCACAAACACGCATGCCAGGGGACACTCTTCGTGCAGTCAACCCGTCACAACCGCTTCATACTGGCCCTCGGCAGCAATGCAACGGCAGATATCGGTGCGAATGCCTCCATACTTAGCGACGCGCTCGAGCGGATCAAGGCGCGGGGCCTCACAGCTTCGCGCGTCAGCCGGTATTGGCGCACGCCGGCCTGGCCCCCCGGCGCGGGGCCCGACTTTGTCAACGCCTGCGCGCTGGTCGAGGGGGAGGCGAGCGTCGAGGCGGTGCTCGACACCCTCCATGCGATCGAGACCGCGATGGGCCGGGTGCGCACGACCCGCTGGGCGCAGCGGCGCATCGACCTGGACCTGCTGGCGGCCGGGGACCTGATCCGCCCTGACCGCGCGACGCTGGCGCGCTGGATGGCCCTCCCGCCCGAGGCCCAGGCCCGCGAAACCCCGGACACCCTGCTGTTGCCCCATCCCCGCCTGCACCAGCGCGCCTTCGTGCTGGTGCCGATGGCCGAGGTCGCGCCCGACTGGGTGCACCCCGTGCTGGGGGCCAGCGTCTCGCAGATGCTGGCGGCGCTCGACCCGGCGGAAACCGCCGGGATCATCCCATTGTGAGCGCCCTTTGCCCGGGTGCGCTTGTCAAGGCCGACGAATGCGGTTAAGGGCTGAAGGCTGATCCTCCCCTTTAATGGCGAATGGAGTGCTTCATGGCCCGCGTGACGGTCGAAGATTGCGTTGACAAGGTCCCGAACCGCTTCGAGCTGGTGATCCTGGCTGCCCACCGCGCGCGCGAGATCGCCGCCGGCTCGCCGATCACGCTGGACCGCGACAACGACAAGAACCCCGTTGTCGCCCTGCGCGAGATCGCCGAGGAAACCCAGGGCGCCGACCCGCTGCGCGAGCGTCTGATCGAGAGCATGCGCACCCAGAACGAGGTCGACATGCCCGAGGACGACGACATGGCGCTGCGCATGGGTGGCCATGGCGACCGCCCGATGCTCGACGACATGAGCGAAGAACAGATGCTGCGCCAACTGGTTGCGGCACAGATCGAGCAGGACTGAAGCATGGCGCGGGCAGGGTCGCAAAGTGATCACGCCCGATGACCTGGTTGCGCTGGTCCGCAACTACAATCCCGGCTGCGACGAGGCCCTGATTCGCCGCGCCTGGGATTACGGCGAGACCATGCATGCCGGCCAGATGCGCCATTCGGGCGAGCGGTATTTCACCCATCCGGTCGCCGTGGCCTCGATCCTGACCGAGATGCGGCTCGATGACGCGACGATCATCACCGCTCTCCTGCACGACACGATCGAGGACACCCGGTCCACCTATGCCGAGGTCGCGCGCCTCTTTGGCGCCGAAGTCGCCGAACTGGTCGACGGGGTGACCAAGCTGACCAACCTGCAACTGCCCTCGGACGCGAAAAGCACCGAGGCCAAGCAGGCAGAGAACGTGCGCAAGCTGTTGATGGCCATGTCGCGCGACCTGCGCGTGATCCTGGTCAAGCTGGCCGACCGGCTGCACAACATGCGCACCATCCGCAGCATGCGCCCCGACAAGCAGGTGCAGAAAGCCCGCGAGACCATGGACATCTACGCCCCGCTGGCAGGCCGGATGGGCATGCAATGGATGCGCGAGGAACTCGAGGATCTGGCCTTTCGCGTCATCAATCCCGAGGCGCGCAATTCGATCCTGCGCCGGTTCATCACCCTGCAGCGCGAATCGGGCGACGTGATCGCGCGCATCACCGGCGACATCCGCGCCGAGATGGAAAAGGCGGGGCTCGATGGCACGGTTTACGGGCGCGCCAAGAAACCCTATTCGATCTGGCGCAAGATGCAGGAAAAGGATCTGGCCTTTTCGCGTCTGTCGGACATCTACGGATTCCGCATCATCGTGGACGATGTTGCGCAATGCTATCAGATGCTTGGCGTCATCCATCAACGCTGGCGCGCGGTGCCGGGCCGGTTCAAGGATTACATCAGCCAGCCAAAGTCGAACGGCTATCGCAGCATCCACACCACCGTGTCGGGCCGCGACGGCAAGCGCGTCGAGGTGCAGATCCGCACCCGCGAGATGCACGAGGTCGCCGAGGCCGGGGTCGCCGCGCATTGGGCCTACAAGGACGGCACCCGCACCGCCAACCCCTTTGCCATCGACCCGGCGAAGTGGATCGCCAGCCTGACCGAGCGCGTCGAGGGCGAGGATCACGACGAGTTCCTCGAACACGTCAAGATGGAGATGTACGCCGATCAGGTGTTCTGCTTCACGCCCAAGGGCGACGTGATCCCGCTGCCGCGCGGGGCGACGCCGCTCGATTTCGCCTATGCGATCCACACGCGGATCGGCAATGCCACCGTCTCGGCCAAGGTCGACGGACTGCGCGTGCCGCTCTGGACCCGGCTCAGGAACGGCCAGTCGATCGAGATCATCACCGCCGAGGGGCAGCGCCCGCAGGCAAGCTGGATCGAACTGGTGCACACCGGGCGGGCCAAGGCGTCGATCCGGCGCTCCCTGCGCGAGGAAGACCGCGAACGATTCGTCAAGCTGGGGCGCGAACTGACGCGCGTCGCCTTTGAAAAGGTGGGGCGCCGGATGACCGAAAAGGCGCTCGACACCGCCGCGCGGGCGCTGGCGATGAAGGGTCCGGCCGATCTGTTGTCGCGCGTCGGCACCGCCGAACTCAGCGCGCGGCTGGTCGTGGAAACCCTCTATCCCGAAACCCGCGCGCTGGTCGAACGCTCGGTCGAGGCCGGAACCCCCGTGGTCGGCCTTCCCCCCGACGTGCCGTTCCGCCGCGCGCCCTGCTGCCAGCCGGTCCCCGGCGAGCGCATCGTCGGCATCACCTATCGCGGCAAGGGCGTCGTGGCGCATGCCATCGACTGCGAGGCGCTGGCGGGCTTTGAAACCCAACCCGAACGCTGGATCGATCTGCGCTGGCACGAGGGCAAGCACCGCGCCGTGCACGGGGTCACGCTGCACGCGACGATCTCGAACAGCGCCGGCGTGCTGGGCCGGTTCTGCAGCCTGATCGGCGAGCAGCACGCCAATATCGCCGACCTGTCCTTTCTCGACCGCAAGCCAGACTTCTTTCGCATTTTCGTCGAAATTGAAGTATCGGATGCAGAGCACCTGCACCGGATCCTGACCGTCCTGTCCGCCGAAAGCGACGTCGCTCAGGTCAGCCGCGTGCGCGACCCGACCGCCCAACCCTGACGCCTGACCCGGACCGGCCCTTCTCGTGATCTTCAAGCGCAAGATACCTCGGACCACCCTGCGCACCATCGGCGAGTTCTTCTGGCCGCGTGGCGGATGGCGCCGGGCGGCGGTCTATGTGCTGCACCGCATGCGCCGCCTGCCCGACACCCCCGAGCGAATCTGCATCGGCATCGCCTGTGGCGTCTATGTGTCCTTCCTGCCGATCTACGGGCTGCATTTTACCGCCGCCGCGCTTCTGGCCTGGGTCCTTCGCGGCAATATCCTCGCCGCCTTGCTGGGGACCTTCTACGGCAACCCGCTGACCTTTCCCTTGATGGCGATGGGCGGGCTGGAACTGGGCGGCTGGATTCTGGACAACGACATCCGCATGAGCTTCAGCGCCGTGATGGCGGCCATCGGCCGCGCCAGTGGCGAATTGTGGCACAACCTGATGTCCGTCTTTACCGGCGATGTGGCGCATTGGGGCCGATTGCAGGTGTTCTGGGGGCGGGTGTTCCTGCCCTACATGCTGGGCGGCCTGATCCTCGGCATTCCCTTCTTCGTCCTGACCTATTATCTGCACCTGCCGCTGATCCGCGCCTATCAGCGGGTGCGCCAGAAACGCCTCGCGCAGCGGTTCGAGGCCGCGCGCCGCCGCCAGCGCGAGGCCGAATCCCCGTCCGAGCCCGGAGAGACCCCATGACCCCCCCCCTTCGACTGGGCGTGAACGTCGACCATGTCGGCACGCTGCGCAATGCGCGCGGCGCGGCCTATCCCGACCCCGTGCGCGCGGCGCTGCTGGCCCAACAGGCCGGGGCCGATGGCATCACCGCCCATCTGCGCGAGGACCGGCGCCACATCCTCGACAGCGACATCGATCGCCTGATGGAGGCCCTGTCCCTGCCGCTGAATTTCGAAATGGCCGCGACGGCGGAAATGCAGGCCATCGCGCTGCGCCACCGGCCGCATGCGGTCTGCCTCGTGCCCGAAAAGCGCGAGGAGCGCACCACCGAGGGCGGGCTCAACGTCGCCGATGATGCGGCAAGGCTGGCCGATTTCATCGCCCCCCTGCGCGAGGCGGGCAGCCGCGTGTCGCTGTTCATCGGTCACGATCCGCGCCAGATCGAGGCCGCGGTGCAGGTCGGCGCGCCGGTGATCGAACTGCACACCGGGCGCTATTGCGACCTCGTCGCCGAGGGCGACGCCGAGGCGGCGGCGCTGGAACTGGCGGGCTTGCTGGCCGGGGTGCGACTTGCGTCGGACCTCGGGCTCGAGGTGCACGCGGGCCACGGGCTGAGCTATGCCACCGTCGCCCCCTTTGCCGCGACGCCCCAGATCCGCGAACTGAACATCGGTCATTTCCTGATCGGCGAGGCGGTTTTTGTCGGTCTGGGCGCGGCCATCACGCGGATGCGGGCGCTGATGGACCAGGCGCGGGGCTAGGGCGTTAACCTCGCCTTCACCTCTTGGCGCCAGACTGGGCCCCGTTACTGGGCCCCGTTACTGGGCCCCGTTGCTGGGCCCCGTTGCTGGGCCCCGTTGCTGTCCGGGCCCAAGCATGCCGACTCTCGCCTTCCTGTGCCAATTCCTCCTGTGGCGGCTGCGGCGGCCCGTCGCGGTGCAGGCTGTGGCGCGCCCCGTTCGGCAGGGACCGGCAGCGCCCCGCCCATCGCCCCCTGTCACCCCGCGCCAGACCCGCCGACGATGGCGCTTGCGCATCCCCTTGCGACCTTGTGCCAGAT
>CALEZJ010000288.1 GCA_937927885.1 uncultured Paracoccaceae bacterium
GTTGTAGACCACATACTGCACCCCGCCCCGCAGGCGCATCCGCCCACCGCCATGGGTCATCAGCCCGTAGGAGGCAATCAGCAGGATCTCGAAGAACACGAAGAGGTTGAAGATGTCGCCGGTGAGCATCGCACCGAACAGGCCCAGCAACTGGAACTGATAGATCGCATGGAAATTGCGCCCTCGACGGTCCCAGCCCGTGGCGATCACATAGGCCAGCACCACCAGCGCCAGCGCGGCGGTCAGCGTGACCATCAGCGCGCTGAGCCGGTCCAGCACCAGCACGATGCCGAAGGGCGCGGGCCACGAGCCCAATTCGTAGCTTTCCACCGTGCCGCCCGCCGCGGCGACCAGCAGCGCCAGCGTCAGGCCCAGCATCAGCACCCCGGACACCAGCGCCGCAACGCGTTGCAGCACCAGATCGTGGCGCATCAGCAGCATGATCGCAGGCCCGACCAGCGCGGGCACGACGATGGGAGCGATGATCCAATGGTCCATGTCTGCCCCTCCTCAGCGCCGGTCTTCGGCTTCGACGCCGGGCTTGTCGATCTCGGGCTTCTCGATGTCGATCGCATCGGTCCCGGCATTCAGATAGGCGCCCAGTGCCAGGATCACCGCCAGCGCCGTCATCCCGAACGAGATCACGATGGCGGTCAGCACCAGCGCCTGCGGCAGCGGGTCGGTCATCACCGGGGCCGCACCCAGAACCGGCGGCGCCCCGGTCATCAGCCTTCCGGCGGCAAAGATGAAGGTATTGACGGCATAGCTGAGCAAGGTCAGCCCCAGCACCACCGGAAAGGTCCTGAGCCGCAACAGCAGATAGACCCCCGCGGCGGTCAGCGTGCCGATGGCAATCGAAACCAGGAGTTCCATCTCAGCGTCCCTCCCCGCCCTGCGTGCCCGCGTCGGCCTGCGGGTCCACGTCCATCGGCGTCAGGTTCACGGTCTCGCCGGCGCGCTGGCCGATCAGGCTGAGGCTGGCCAGCGCCAGCATCACCGCCCCGACCACGGTCAGCATCACCCCCAGATCGAACACCGCCGCGCTGACGAGGTGGATGTCCTCCATCCCCGGCACCGGCAGGTAGAAACCGCTCGAGGTCAGGAAATTCCATCCCAGGATCAGGCTGCCGACCCCGGTCATCACCGCGAACAGCACGCCCGAGGCGATCACCGCGTGGTAGTCATAGCGCTGGCGCGCGGTGCTCCAGGCAAAGCCCGAGGCCATGTATTGCATCAGGAGCGCGATCGAGACGACCAGACCGGCGATGAACCCGCCGCCCGGCACATTGTGCCCGCGCAGGAAGATATAGACCCCCACCAGGAGCGCGAGCGGCAGCGCCACGCGGGTCGCCACCACCATCATCAGCGGGTGGCGGTCGTGGGAATGCTCGGACTCGGGCCGCCAGTTCGCCAGCCTGCGCGAGGCCGGGCCGTTCAGAATCACGTCGATGATCGCATAGATGACCAGCGCAGCGATCCCCAGCACCATGATTTCGCCCATGGTGTCAAAGCCGCGGAAGTCGACGAGGATCACGTTGACCACATTGGTCCCGCCGCCGCCGGTATAGCTGTTGGCGATATGGTAATCGGCAATCGTCGGCAGGCTCATGTCGCGGGTCAGGATGGCAAAGACCAGCGCCCCCACCCCGCCGCCCGCCGCCAGCGCCACCGCGCCGTCGAACCAGCGCCGCGCGGGGCGCGATTCGACCGGGGTGGCCTTTGGCAGGTAGTTCAGCGCCAGCAGGAGCAGGATCACCGTCACCACCTCGACGGTCAGTTGCGTCAGGGCGAGGTCCGGCGCCGAGAAGCGCACGAAGTTCATCGAGACCACCAGCCCGCAGATCGAGATCACGATCAGCGACAGGAACCGCTGGCGGTGCACGAGGACCAGCGCGGTGGTGGCAACCATGAGGAGGGCAAAGAAGATCCCCTCGATCGGCCCGATCGGCAGCATCGCCCGCGTGCCGGGGGCAAAGCCGCCGCCGACAAAGGCCAGCCCGCCGAACAGCACGACCGCCAGCGTGAAGATCCCCAGATAGCGCGACAGCGCCCCGTCGTGCAGCGCGTCGGTCAGGGCCCGGGACCAGCGCGCCGCCGTCTCGACGACGGCATCGAAGATCGCCTTGGCCTCGGGTCGCGGGGCGTTGTCCCAGACCGGCGCCAGCCTGCGCTGAAGCGCCAGCAGGACCAGTCCGACCACCACCGCGATGAGGGAGAGGATCAGCGCGGGCGTCACGCCGTGCCACAGCTTCAGGGACACATACGGATCCCCGCCGGTCACCGATCCGGCCACGACCTTGACAAGGTCGCCGACCAGCGCCTGCAGGAACAGCCCGATCAGCACCACCAGCACCGCAAGGAACGCGGGCGCGATCCACAGGCCGGGGCCCGGGTCATGCGGGTGGTGCGGATAGTCGCTGCGCGCGGGCCCGAAGAACACATGCACGATGTAGCGGAACGAATAGGCGACCGAGAACACCGCCCCCAGCGTGGCCAGCCCGGCAAACCAGGGGCCGGTGTCGTGCACCGCCTCCAGCATCATCTCCTTGGACAGGAAGCCGTTGAACAGCGGGATCCCCGCCATCGACAGCGACGCCACGGCGGCAATCACGAAGGTCACCGGCATCAGGGTGCGCAGCCCCCCCAGGCGGCGGATGTTGCGGGTGTGGGACTCGTGATCGATGATGCCCGCGCTCATGAAGAGCGCGGCCTTGAAGGTTGCGTGGTTGATGATGTGAAACACCGCCGCCGTCGCGGCGTATTCGGTGCCGATCCCCAGGAGCATGGTGATCAGGCCCAGATGGCTGACGGTGGAAAAGGCCAGCAGCGCCTTGAGGTCATCCTTGAAGAGCGCGATCACCGCGCCCAGAACCATGGTGATCAGCCCGGCGCCGGTGACCAGCCAGAACCATTCCGGCGTGCCCGACAGCACCGGCCAAAGCCGCGCCATCAGGAAGAGCCCTGCCTTCACCATGGTTGCCGAATGCAGATAGGCCGAGACCGGCGTCGGCGCCGCCATCGCGTGCGGCAGCCAGAAATGGAACGGGAACTGCGCCGATTTCGTGAAGGCGCCCAGCAGGATCAGCACCAGCGCGGGCACATACATGTCATGCGCGCGAATCGCCTCGCCCTGGGTCAGGATCACGCTGAGTTCATAGCTGCCCGCGATCTGACCGAGGATCAGCATGCCCCCGATCATCGCCAGCCCGCCCATCCCGGTGACCGCCAGCGCCATGCGCGCACCCTGACGCCCCTCGGGCAGGTGCTTCCAGTAGCCGATCAGAAGGAAGGACGACAGCGAGGTCAGTTCCCAGAAGATCAGCAAGAGCAGGATGTTGTCGGACAGGACAATGCCCACCATCGCGCCCTGGAACAGCAGCAGATAGGTGTAGAACACCCCCATCGGATCGGATTTCGCCAGATAGAAGCGGGCATATAGGATAATCAGCGCCCCGATCCCCAGGATCATCAGCGCGAACAGGAACCCCAGACCGTCCAGCCGGAAGGTCACGTTCAGCCCCAGCGCCGGAAGCCATTCGAACCCCTGGGTGATCACCTCGCCGCGCATCACCGCGGGCGCGTTTATCAGCAGCCCGGCCAGCGCCAGAAGGGTTGCGGCCATGGTCGCGCTGGCGCAGGCATTGCGCCCGGCGCGGATCATCAGGCCGGGCAGAAGCGCGCCCAGAAACGGCAGGGCGGCGATCAGGGCAAGGGACATTCTGGTTCCTTTGTCCAAGGGCAGCCCTTGCCGGGCGCCGGGTCTGTGCGGGACACGCGGGGCGCGCCACGGATCGCTCCGACCCGCGGGCCTAACATTGGAACCTGAGGCCAGAAGTCAAGCAAAACCGGACCCTTTGCCGCAGGTTCCGGCGCCGGGAAAGGCAAAAGGGCGGCCCACAGGCCGCCCCTTGCCCGCCGGTGAGGCGAAAAGCGTCAGGCCAGCGCGAGGTTGGTCGCCGACTGGCGGCCATCGCGGCTGGTTTCCAGATCGAAGGTCACTTTCTGACCGTCATTCAGGCCGCGCAGACCAGCGCGCTCCAGCGCGGTGATGTGCACGAAGATGTCCTTCGCGCCGCCTTCGGGCTGGATGAAGCCGTAGCCTTTGGTGGCATTGAACCATTTCACGGTGCCGTTGGCCATCGTGAGTACTCCTGTTTTCCGCTGCCCACACGATGCGACAGCCCGGCGCAGTCAAATCGGGATCGAGCGCAGGTGCCGGGGCAGCCAGAACAGAGTCGATAGAGATAACGTCGCGGCAAAGAGAATGCCCGATTTTCCGCCGCGAAACAAGCCCTTTCGTGGCGTTTCGGCCTCGGTGGCGCACCCGGTCAGGGGCAGACGCCGCCGATCCGCAGATACTGGCCAAAGACCCAGCCATTGGGCATCGGCTGCCCCCAGAACGGCTGCGCGCAGCGCCCGCTCATGCACTGGACCTGATACCAGCTGCCCTGCCGCGCCCAGACCGAGATCTCGTCGCCCTGATACAATTCGCCGATCTGGCCATACTGCGTGCCTGGGCCGGTGCGCACCGCCAGAAACCCGCGTCCGGCGGCGTGGTTGTACTCGGAGACCGGGCGCACGCCGACGACATGGCCCGTGCAATCCCCGGCCAGCGCGGGCGGGGCAAGAAGTGCGAGAACGGCGGCAAGAATGGCAAGACGCATGGCGACCTCCTGTGATGGACGGGGACATCCTGGGGGCGGACGGGGAACGGCGCCTTGATCTGGCACAGTCGGGGTCAACAATCCGCGCCCGCGTCAACACTTCATCAACCAACCCCGGACTAGGGTCGGCGCATGACATGGGTGCCCGCGATGAAGAAGTCTCGCTCTCTGGCCGTTCTGCTCTGGCTTCTTGCCGCATTCCCCGCGCAGGCCAGTCCCGAGTTGTGCGAAGCCGCCGCCCTCCGCGCCGCGGGCGAAAGCGGGGTGCCGGCCGATGTGATGCTGGCGATCACGCTCACCGAAACCGGGCGCAGCCAGCAAGGCCGCCTGCGCCCCTGGCCCTGGACGGCGAATGCCGAAGGGGCCGGCCATTGGTTCGACACCCGCGACGAGGCGCTCGCCTTTGCCCGCGGCCTGCTGGCGCGGGGTCAACGGCTCTTTGACCTTGGCTGTTTCCAGATCAACTGGCGCTGGCACGGCGCGCAGTTTTCGGCACCCGAGGCCCTGCTCGATCCGCTCCTCTCCGCGCGCTATGCGGCAAGGCTGCTGGCGACTTTACGCGACGAACTCGGCTCGTGGGAGGCGGCGGCGGGCGCCTATCACTCGCGCAATCCCGAATTCGCCAACCGCTACCGCGCGCGCTTTGACCGCATCCGCGCCGATCTGCGCGACCTGCCCGCGCCGCGCGAACCTCCCCCCTCGCCCGATCCTGCCCCACGCGGCGCGCCGCGGGTCAACACCTACCCGCTGCTCGCCGGTCGGGCCTCGGGCGCCTCGCTGGTGCCCGCCGCCCTTCCCGCCGCGCGCCCCTTCCTGACGGCAAACCCATGATTCTCTCTGCTTCGCGACTCTTTCAGCCCACCGTCCTGCTCGCGCTCGCCCTGATGGCGGTGATCGTGATGATGGTGCTGCCGATGCCGCCCTGGCTGCTGGACATCGGCCTTGCCGCCTCATTCGCGCTGGCGATCCTGATGTTCACCATCACGCTGTTCATCGAACGACCGCTGGATTTCTCCATCTTCCCGACCGTCCTGCTGGCGTCCCTGATGCTGCGCCTGTCGCTGAACGTCTCGTCGACACGTCTGATCATCGGCGAGGGACACACCGGCCCCCAGGCCGCGGGATCGGTGATCCAGGGCTTTGCCAGCTTCATCATGGGGGGCAATGTCGCCCTGGGCGTGGTGGTGTTCTGCGTGCTGCTGATCGTCAATTTCGTCGTCATCACCAAGGGCGCCGGCCGCATGGCCGAAGTGGGCGCGCGATTCGCGCTGGACGGCATGCCGGGAAAGCAGCTTGCCATCGACGCGGACATGTCGGCCGGCGCGATTTCCCACGCCGAGGCCAAGGCCCGGCGCGAAAAGGACCAGGCCGAGACGACCTTTTTCGGCTCGCTCGACGGCGCGTCGAAATTCGTCAAGGGCGACGCGGTCGCCGGGCTCCTGATCACGCTCCTGAACATCGTGGTGGGCCTCCTGATGGGGACGCTGGCGCATGGCATGGCGCTGGGCGACGCCTTTTCCACCTATGCGATCCTGACGGTGGGCGACGGGCTGGTCAGCCAGATCCCGGCGGTCATCATCTCGATCGCCGCGGCCCTGCTGCTGGCGCGCGGGGGTGCGAATGGCGCGACCGATATCACCCTGGTGGCGCAACTGGGCCGCTATCCCGCGGCGCTGGCGACGGTCGCCCTCTTGATGCTGCTGTTCGCGCTGGTGCCCGGCCTGCCCTTCGTGCCGTTCCTCGTCGGGGCCGGCATCGTCGGCGGCGCGGCCTGGCTTTCCAGTCGCAAGCGACCCGCCCCTTTGACCGAGGCCGACCAGCCCGCCCCACGACCCACCTCGCTGGGCGACGTGCTCGACCTCGATGAAATCCATGTGTCGTTTTCCGCCGATCTGGTCGCGATGGTGCTCGATCCGGCCACCGGCCTCGATGCGCGCATCACCAACATGCGCAATCATGTGGCGCGTCACTGGGGCCTCCTGTTGCCCGAGATCCGGCTGACCGACGACCCCGCCCTGCGTCCGGGCGAATACGCGATCCTGATCCAGGGCGTGGAACAGGGGCGCGACCGGCTCTATC
>CALEZJ010000289.1 GCA_937927885.1 uncultured Paracoccaceae bacterium
GCGGGGCTGGCCGGGATCGCGCTGGACCGGCGCGGCTGAGGGCGGCCAGGGCGGGGCCGCTTTTCATTCCCCCGGGGCCATGCTAGAGGCCGCGGGTGTTTTTCACGGCTGTGGGCATGGGGCCCGGGCCGCACAACCAGAGAGCTGACCATGGCCATCGAACGCACCCTGTCGATCATCAAGCCCGACGCGACCCGCCGCAACCTGACCGGCAAGATCGTGGCGAAATTCGAGGAGGCGGGCCTGCGCGTCGTCGCTTCGAAGCGCATTCACCTGACCGCGGCGCAGGCCGGCGCGTTCTATGCCGAGCACCGCGAGCGCGGATTCTACGGCGAGCTTTGCGCGTTCATGGCCTCGGAGCCGGTGGTGGTTCAGGTCCTGGAAGGCGAAGGCGCGATCGCGAAGAACCGCGAAGTGATGGGCGCGACCGATCCGGCGCAGGCCGCCGAGGGCACGATCCGCAAGGATTTCGCGCTGTCGAAGGGCGAGAATTCGGTGCACGGCTCGGACAGCCCGGCCTCGGCCGAGCGCGAGATCGCCTTCTTCTTTTCCGGCCTGGAACTGGTCGGCTGAGTTTTCAGCGGGATTTCCGGTTTTGGCCGGGTCAGGGGGGCGCTCGCGCCCCCCTCTTTGCGTGCCGCAAATTCACCCCCCTGAGGATATTTGGGGACAGATGAAAGGGCACGGTCAGCGGCAGCGGCGGTTGACCTCGCGCGCGGCCAGGCCGGTTTCGACCAGCAGGCAGCGGTCGCGGGCGTCGTAGTAATAGCCCCGCGCATAATGCTGCACGGCGCGGTCCATGTTGCCGTCGGCGACGATCCATGCGCCACGCAGATAGCGGCCGGCGTAACGCAGGTTCACCTCGGGATCCAGCAGGTCGCGCGGCTCGCCCTGAAAGCCCATGGTGCGGGCGGTCTGCGGCAGGATCTGCATGAGGCCCCAATAGGGCCCGTTGCGCGCATCGGCGCGGTAATCGCTTTCGCGCTGGATGACCCGGTGCAGGAGGGCCTCGGGAATGCCGTGTTCGCGCGCCGAAGCCTCGATCAGGCGGCGCATCTGCGGCGTCTCGCCGGGATAGAGGCGGCTGACCTGGGGTTCGGGCGCGCTGGCGCAGGCGGCGAGGAGAAGCACAAGGACAAGGGCACGCATCATCCGCTCCGTTTGCGTCGGGGGGAACGGGGGTCGATCACACCGATCTCATCGAGGATCGCCTCGATCCCGGCAATCCCCCCTTTGGCGGCATGGGCGGCTTTCAGCGCATCGAACCGGGCGCGGAGGGCGTCCTTTTCGGCGCCCTTGCAATCGTTCCAGGGGCGGCCTTGCAGCGCCATGACGAGGACGTAATAGCCGATGAAATGCGGCCTCTCGCCCGCGGCGAGCAGCGCCGCATAGGCAGCGTCGGCGCCGAGGTGCCGGAGGGTCTCGGCGTCAGGGATCCCCGCCCGCGCAAAGGCGGTTTCGGTGGCGAGTCCGAGGTTGCGCAGGGTCGAGATCGGGGTCTTCATGGCGCCATGATGAGCGCGCGATGCGGCGCTTGGCAAGAGGGGCCGCGAATGGCAGGATCGGCGCATGGGGCGGAGCCGGCGGCGGGGGCCGGGGCAGCCCCGGGGGCGATATGAATGTCATACAATGATATCTTTCAAAGCGTTGAAAGCCGTGCCCTTGCCCGACGCCGAGGGCATCCGGCGCAACAGGTTCCTTTGCGTCCGGGCATTGGCGCGCCTTCGGATCGGCGGATTCCGTGGCCCTTGAATGCCTGACATTCTATTGCCTGTCATTCGGACGCCTCTGGCCCCTCAAATGTCAGTTCTTCAATCTTTCTCTGGTGGAGCATGCCATGGACCTGCCCTTTGACGGCGCAATTTCAACCTATTTCCAGACCGGGGCCCCGGCCGAGGTGCGTCAGGCGATCGAGGCCGGGCGCAAGCGCGACATCCTGACCGAGGGTTTCCCCTATGACCGCTGGATGAAGGCCGAGGATTACGAGGCGCGCATGAAGGCGCTGCAGATCGAACTGGTCAAGTTCCAGCGCTGGGTCGAGGCGAGCGGCCAGCGGGTGGTGATCGTCTTCGAGGGGCGCGACACCGCGGGCAAGTCGGGGGCGATCCGGGTGGTCAGCGAGAACCTGAACCCGCGCGGCGCGCATATCGTGGCGCTGCCCAAACCGACCGAACGCGAGGCCACGCAATGGTATTTGCAGCGCCATGTCGCGCATCTGCCCGGCGCGGGCGAGATCGCGCTGTGCGACCGAAGCTGGTACAACCGCGGCGTGGTCGAGCATGTCTTTGGCTTCTGCACGCCCGCGCAACGCGCGCTGTTCTTCCAGCAACTGCCCGGCTATGAGCGCGCGCTGGTCGAGGACGGCATCCACCTGATCAAGCTGTGGTTCAACGTCGGCCGCGCCGAGCAGTTGCGGCGGATGCTGGAACGCGAGCGCCATCCGCTGAAGCAGTGGAAGCTGTCTTCCATCGACGTGAAGGGGCTGGGCAAGTGGGACGCCTATACCACGGCGATCGGCGAGACGCTGGCGCAGAGCGATTTCCCCTTTGCCCGCTGGACCGTGATCCGGGGCGACGACAAGTACCGCGCGCGCATCGCGGCGGTGCAGCGGGTCCTGTCTGCCTTTGACTATGACCGCAAGGATTCCGGGGCCATCGGCACGCCGGATCCCAGGATCATGGGCGGCGTCGACCTGTGGCCGGCGCATTAGGGCAGGCGGATCACCCTGCCCTGCCTGGCCAGAAGCGCGCCGGTGTCGTCGTCGCCCTGGATCAGCGCCAGCCCGCCGCCCGCGCGCGGCCCCAGCGCAGCCATCAGGAGATGCGCCGAGGCGGCAGCCTGCGGCGCGGGGTTCCAGATCATCCCGCGCCCGGCCCCGGCGATCAGCAGGCCCGCGAGGCGCGCAAGCGGCACATCGGCGGCGCTGAGCAGGATGAGCGGCCCCTCGCCGGACAGGTCGGCGGGCAGCTCGGCGGGGACCTCGGGCGGGTCCAGCGGGTCATCGAAGCCCTCATAGGCGCGCAACGGACGCAGCCGGGGGGCGAGCGCGGCATAATCCTGCGCCAGCCCCTGCGCCAGCCCCTGCCCCCGGCCCGGCACCAGCGCGGCCCGTGCGCGCGCCACATCCGCCGCATTGCCACAGGCCAGATGCCCCATGCGCCCGGGGCCAAGGGGCAGGACGGGCAACAGCCGGTCCGACAGCGGCGCCATCCAGCAGCCACGGGTGAAATGGACGAACAGCCGCTCGGTCAGTTCGGCAAGGAGGAGCGGGTCCAAGGGGTCAGCGCGGGGCCGAGCAACTGGCGGTCAGTTCCTCGTAGCGCGCAACGATCCAGTTCGGCGCATCCTGGGGGATGTTCTCGCTGATCGAGGTCTGGACACGCGCAAAGAGCCCCACCGAGCGGCTGTTGTCGACAAGGGGAACAGTGCCGGTCGGCACGGCGCGCTGGAACACGAGGAGCGCCACCGCAACCAGAACGATCCCGCGCAGCACGCCAAAGAAGAACCCGAGGCCCTGATCGATCCCGCCCAGCGCCGAATTGCGGATCAGGCTGGAAAACAGCGGCGTGAACAGCGCCACGATCACCAGCATGATGGCAAAGACCCCGGCGAATGCGGCGATGATGGTCAGCTCGCAGGAATCGCCCAGGATGTTTCCGACATAGGGGATCTCGCGCACCAGAGGTTCCACGGTCGGCGCCAGCACGAAGGCGGCGATGGCGGCGGCGACCCAGCCCGCGATGGCGAGGATTTCGCGCACGAGGCCGCGCGAATAGGCGAGGATGGCCGAGACCACGATGACCAGCGCAACCGCAGCATCGACCAGCGTAAAGGTCTCCATCGTCCCTCCTCGCGCGTCAGCCCGCGCCGAAAATCTCGCCGACAAACCCGGTCAGGTCCGCCATTTCGTTCAGGCGCACGCCGGTGCCCTGCCCCTGTTTGCCGCCCGCGGGCAGTATGGCCGAGGTGAAACCAAGTTTCTGCGCCTCTTTCAACCTGTTTTCGCTCTGGCTGACAGGCCGGAGCGCCCCCGAGAGAGAAATCTCGCCGAAGACCACGGTATCGGCGGGCAGGGCCACATCCTCGCGCGCGCTGAGAAGGGCGGCGGCGACGGCCAGATCGGCGGCGGGTTCGTTCACCCGCATGCCACCGGCCACGTTGAGGAACACATCGAGCCCGGCAAAGGGGATGCCGCAGCGCGATTCAAGCACGGCAAGGATGGTCGAAAGCCGCCCGCCATCGAGCCCCACCACCGTGCGGCGAGGGTTGGTCAGCGGCGAGGGGGCGACGAGGGCCTGGATTTCCGTCAGCATCGGGCGCGTGCCCTCGATGCCGGAAAACACCACCGAGCCCGGCGCGGGCTGGCCGCGCTCCGACAGGAACAGGGCCGAGGGGTTGGTGACCTCGGCCAGCCCTGCCCCGGTCATTTCGAACACGCCGATTTCGCCCGAGGGGCCAAAGCGGTTCTTGACCGCGCGCAGGATGCGGAACTGGTGGCCGCGTTCGCCCTCGAAGTAGAGGACACAGTCCACCATGTGTTCGACGACGCGCGGACCGGCGATCTGGCCTTCCTTGGTGACATGGCCGACCAGCACCACGGAAACCCCGCGCCGTTTGGCCAAGGTCACAAGTTCATGCGCCGAGGCGCGCACCTGCGCGACCGATCCGGGGGCAGATTCGACGCTGTCCAGCCACATGGTCTGAATGGAATCGATGATGACCAGATCCGGGCGCTCGGCGTCGAGGGTGGTCAGGATGTCGCGCAGGTTGGTTTCCGCGCCCAGCCGCACCGGCGCATCGGCAAGGCCAAGGCGCTGCGCGCGAAGGCGGACCTGGGCCGAGGCTTCCTCGCCCGAGATATAGAGGCAGTTGAGGCCGCGGCGCGCATAGGCCGCGACCAGTTGCAAGAGCAGCGTGGATTTGCCGATCCCCGGATCGCCGCCGACCAGGATCGCCGAGGCCGCGACCAGCCCGCCGCCCAGCACGCGGTCGAATTCCGCCATGCCGCTGATCGCGCGGGGTGGCGGGGCCTCGTCGGTGGAGAGCGTGCTGAGGTCGATGGTCTTGCCGCGCGCCTTCACGGCGCCGGGTCCGGCGGACAGCGGCGCCTCTTCGATGATCGAGTTCCAGCAGCCGCAGGCATCGCAGCGCCCGCTCCATTTTCGGTGGAGGGCACCGCAGGCGGTGCAGGTGAACTGGGGCGGTGCCTTGGCCATGCGGGTTTATCGCGCGCGCAATGGGGCGGCGCAAGGCTGGGCGGGGGGATTCCGCTCGCCTTTTGCGCGTCGCTGCGGCACAAGGGTGTTAGCGCGAACGGAGGACATGATGGCGGATCATCTTCGATGGGGCATTCTGGGCGCGGCCAAGATCGCGCGCACCGATCTGATGCCCGCAATCCATATGGCGCAGGGCGCCGAACTGGTGGCGCTGGCCACCCGTGACCCGGCGCGCGCGGCACCGTTCCGGGCGGTGGTGCCGGGCATGAGGGTGCATGACAGCTATCAGGCGCTGCTGGACGATCCGGCGATTGACGCGGTCTATATCCCGCTGCCCAACGATCTGCATGTCGAGTGGAGCCTGAAGGCGCTTGCCGCTGGCAAGCATGTGCTGTGCGAAAAGCCGATGGCGCTGCGGGCCGAGGACTTTGACGCGCTGATCGCGGCGCGCGACGCCAGCGGATTGATGTGTGCCGAGGGGTTCATGGTCTGCCATCATCCGCAATGGCACCGCGCCCGGGCCCTGCTGGCCGAAGGGGCGATCGGCGAACTGGTGCATGTGGATGCGGCTTTCACCTTTTACAACGCGGACCCCGCCAACATCCGCAACCGCCCGGAAACCGGCGGCGGGGCGATGTATGACATCGGGGTCTATCCCTGTATCACCACCCGATTTGCCACTGGCGCCGAGCCCCGGCGCCTGCGCGCGGACCTCAGGCGCGAGGGGGGCGTGGATGTGTTCGGCCGGGTCTGGGCGGAATTCGAAACCTTCACCATGGGGTTTTATGTCGGCATGCGCGCGGCGCCCCGTCAGGGCATCGCCTTTCACGGCACCGAAGGGGTGATGGAGCTGCCCTTTCCCTTCAACGCGGGCAAGGCGGGGGCGGCGCAGGTGATCGTGAAACGGGGCAATGACCATACGGTGATCGAGCGGTTCGAGCCCGTCGATCAGTACCGGCTGATGATCGAGGCCTTTGGCCGCTCGGTGCGCGACGGGGCGCCCTTTGCCTGCCCGCTGGAGTTTTCGCGCGGCAATCAGGCGATGGTCGACGCGATTCTGGCCGCCGGTTGACGCAGGCGTGACTGGCGCCGCGCAAGGGCGGCGCTAGGATCGCCCCATTTCAACCCGAAAGGATTTGCCATGCTCCGCCTTCTTCCCGCCGCCCTTCTGGCCCTTGCCCTGCCTGCCTCGGCACAGGTCGGGGTCGCCATCGTGCAGGCGCCCGAGCAAAGCTGGGGCATGGCCATGGGCCCGACGCCTGACGACGCGTTCAAGGGGGCGATCAACGGTTGCGTCGAGGGCGGCGCGCTGGCCGAGGATTGCGCGCCGACCAACTGGTGCCTGCCCGCAGGCTGGACCGTGACCATCGGCGTGATGCATGTCGAGGGGCTCCACTGGTCGGAATCGGTCTGCGGCCTGCCCAACCTTCATGCGGCCGAGGCGGTGGCCGAGGTGCTGTGCGACCCGGCGTCGCGCGATTACGGGATTGTCGAATGCGCGCTGGCGCAGATCTATGACCCCGACGGCACGCCGATGATCTCGTATTGACCCGCGCCATGGCAGGCTGGACACGGTTGATCTCGCCCCGGTTTCTGGAGCACGACAGCCCCGCCGCGCGGTTGCTGGCGCGTCCCGGGGACCGGGTGCTGGACGCCCTGCCGGGCCCCGGCGATGCGGTCGAGCGGCTGGCGCCGATCCATCAGGCGGTGGCCGAGGCGGTGGCCGGGGTGGTCGCGCGCGGCGAGCGTCCCCTGGCGGTGCTGGGAGATTGCTGTCAGGCGATCGGCGTGGTCGCGGGGCTGGACCGGGCGGGGCTTCGGCCGACGCTGGTCTGGCTGGATTCGCACGGCGATTTCAACACCCCCGAGACGACGCTCTCGGGCTTTCTGGGCGGTATGCCGCTGGCCATGCTGACCGGGCGGGGCGATCTGCGGATGGTGCGGGCGGTCGGGCTGGCGCCGATCCCGGATCACCGCGTCGTGCTGTCGGATGGCCGGGATCTGGACCCCAGAGAGCGCGATCTGGTCCGCGACTCGGGCATCGCCTTTCTGCCCGACCTGGACGACCTGCTGGCCGCCCTGCCCCAGGGCCCGCTGCATGTGCATTTCGACAGCGACATTCTGGACGCGGGCGAGGCGCCGGCCTTTCTTTATGCGGTGGCGGGTGGCCCCTCGGCGGCGCGGATGCGCGCGGTTCTGGCCCGACTGATGGCCACGGGTCGGGTGGTGGCGGTGTCGGTCTGCGCAGCCTGGGACGTCGCGCGCGACACCGAGGGGCGCACCCTGCGCGCCGTGGAAACCGCACTGGAGGGGATCGATGTCGCCCCGCGGTGAGCCCATGCCGCAAATCGCGCGCGCATTGTAACGAATCCTTGCAATTCTTGCGCTGCATTGCAGAAATCGGTCCGGAAATCTGACCGCTTCAAGGGATAGCGCACGACATGGCCAAAATCCGCAAGATCCTCATCGCCAACCGCGGCGAGATCGCCATTCGCGTCATGCGCGCCGCCAATGAACTGGGCATCAAGACGGTCGCGGTCTATGCCGAAGAGGACAAGCTGGGCCTGCATCGCTTCAAGGCGGACGAGGCGTACCGCATCGGCGCCGGGCTGGCGCCGGTGGCCGCCTATCTGAGCATTCCCGAAATCATCCGGGTGGCGAAGCTCTCGGGCGCCGATGCGGTGCATCCGGGCTATGGGCTGCTGAGCGAAAACCCGGCGCTGGTCGATGCCTGCACCGAGGCGGGGATCCTCTTCATCGGGCCGCGCGCCGACACGATGCGCGCCCTTGGCGACAAGGCCAGTGCGCGCCGCGTGGCGATATCGGCCGGGGTGCCGGTGATCCCGGCGACCGAGGTTCTGGGCGACGACATGGCCGAGGTGCGCCGGATGGCCGAGGCGGTGGGCTATCCCCTGATGCTGAAGGCCAGCCACGGCGGCGGCGGGCGCGGGATGCGGCCCATTTACGGGCCCGACGAGGTGGAAGCGAAAGTGCGCGAGGGCCGTCGCGAGGCCGAGGCGGCATTCGGCAATGGCGAGGGCTATCTGGAAAAGATGATCCAGCGCGCCCGCCATGTCGAGGTGCAGCTTCTGGGCGACACGCATGGGGGGCTCTATCACCTCTATGAACGCGATTGCACGGTGCAGCGGCGCAACCAGAAGGTGGTCGAGCGCGCGCCCGCCCCCTATCTGACCGAGGCCCAGCGCGCCGAGGTCTGCGCGCTGGCGCTGAAGATCGGCAACGCGGTGGGCTATCAGAACGCGGGCACGGTCGAGTTCCTGATGGATATCGACACCGGCGCCTTCTACTTCATCGAAGTCAATCCGCGCATTCAGGTGGAACATACCGTCACCGAGCAAGTGACTGGCATCGACATCGTCAAGGCGCAGATTAAGGTGGCCGAGGGGGCAACCCTGGCCGAGGCGACCGGGACGCCGACGCAGGGGGATGTGCGCCTGTCGGGCCACGCGCTGCAATGCCGGATCACCACCGAGGACCCGCTGAACAATTTCATCCCCGATTACGGACGGATCACGGCGTTCCGCGAGGCGCATGGGATGGGCATCCGTCTCGATGGCGGCACGGCCTATTCGGGCGGGGTCATCACGCGCTATTTCGACAGCCTGCTGGTCAAGGTGATCGCCTGGGCGCCGACACCCTTGGAGGCGATTGCCCGCATGGACCGGGCGCTGCGGGAATTCCGCATCCGGGGCGTGTCGACGAACATCGCCTTTGTCGAGAACCTGCTGAAGCATCCGGTGTTCCTGGCCGATCAGGCGACGACGAAATTCATCGACACCACGCCCGAGCTGTTCACCTTCAAGAAGCGCCGCGACCGGGGCACCAAGGTGCTGACCTACCTGGCCGACATCACGGTGAACGGCCATCCGGAAACCGCCGGCCGCCCCCGCCCCGCCGCGAAACCGCGCGACCCGGTGCCGCCGCTGGTGCGGCGCGAGCACGCCCCCTACGGGACGCGCAACCTGTTGCTCGACAAGGGGGCGAAGGGCGTCGCCGACTGGATGAAGGCGCAGGATCGCCTGCTGATCACCGACACCACCATGCGCGACGCGCATCAATCCTTGCTGGCGACCCGGATGCGGTCGATCGACATGATCCGCGTCGCCCCCGCCTATGCCGCGAACCTGCCCGATCTGTTCAGCGTGGAATCCTGGGGCGGCGCCACGTTTGACGTGGCCTACCGGTTCTTGCAGGAATGCCCCTGGCAGCGCCTGCGCGACCTGCGCCGGGCGATGCCGAACCTCTTGACGCAGATGCTGCTCAGGGCCTCGAACGGGGTCGGATACACGAATTACCCCGACAACGTGGTGCAGGCTTTTGTCAAACAGGCGGCGGACACCGGGGTCGATGTGTTCCGCGTCTTTGACAGCCTGAACTGGGTCGAAAACATGCGCGTCGCCATGGATGCGGTGATCGAGACCGGGCGCATCTGCGAGGGGACGATCTGCTATACCTCGGACCTGCTGGATCCGGCACAGCGCAAGTATACCGTTGAGTATTATGTGAAAATGGCCAAGGCGCTGGAAGCTGCCGGCGTCCATGTGCTGGGCGTCAAGGACATGGCCGGGGTCTTGAAGGCGCCCGCCGCGCGGGTGCTGTTCCGCGCGCTCAAGGATGCGGTGGACCTGCCGATCCATTTCCACACGCATGACACCTCGGGCGCGGCCATCGCCACGCTGGTCGCCGCCGCCGAGGAAGGCGTCGATTGCGTCGATGCCGCGATGGATGCCTTCAGCGGCAACACCAGCCAGCCGACGCTGGGCTCGGTCGTCGAGGCCTTTCGCCACACGGCGCGCGACACCGGGCTGGACATCACCGCGATCCGCGAGATTTCGGATTACTGGGAGCAGGTGCGCGCCCATTACGGCGCCTTCGAAACCGGCCAGCAGGCGCCCAGTTCCGAGGTCTATCTGCACGAGATGCCGGGCGGGCAGTTCACCAACCTCAAGGCGCAGGCGCGGTCTCTGGGGCTGGAGGAACGCTGGCCCGAAGTGGCGCGCGCCTATGCCGAGGCCAACCAGATTTTCGGCGACATCGTGAAAGTGACTCCGTCGTCCAAGGTCGTGGGCGACATGGCGCTGATGATGGTGACGCAGGGGCTGAGCCGCGCGGATGTGGAAAACCCTGCGCGCGACATGGCGTTTCCGGACTCGGTCGTCGACATGCTCAAGGGCAATCTGGGCCAGCCCGAGGGGGGCTTTCCGCCGGGCATCGTGGCCAAGGCGCTGAAAGGCGAGGCGCCGCTGACCACCCGCCCCGGCGCGCATCTGGCGCCGGTGGATCTGGAGGCGGTGCGGGAAAAGGTGTCCAGCGATCTCAACGGCTTCACGGTCGATGACGAGGACCTGAACGGGTATTTGATGTATCCCAAGGTGTTCCTCGACTACATGGGTCGGCACCGGGTTTACGGACCGGTGCGCACCCTGCCGACCTGGAACTTCTTTTATGGCATGCAGCCGGGCGACGAGATTTCCGTGGAAATAGACCCCGGCAAGACGCTGGAAATCCGCCTGATCGCGCTGGGGGAGACCGGCGAGGACGGCGAGGTGAAGGTGTTCTTTGAACTGAACGGCCAGCCGCGCACGATCCGGGTCCCCAACCGCAAGGTCAAGGCGACCACCGCCGTGCGCCCGAAGGCGGCCGAGGGCAACCCCGCGCATCTGGGCGCGCCGATGCCGGGTTCGGTCGCCTCGGTCGCGGTCAGCGCGGGGCAGCGGGTGAAGCCGGGCGATCTGCTGATGACCATCGAGGCGATGAAGATGGAAACCGGGCTGCACGCCGACCGCGAGGGCGTGGTCAAGGCGGTGCATGTGCAGCCGGGCGCGCAGATCGACGCCAAGGACCTGCTGGTGGAACTGGAACCGGCGAGGGGCTGAGGCCCCGGAACCGGTCTCAGCCGTCGAGGTGGCGCAGGGCTTCCTTGCGGGCGAAGGATTTGAGCCCGGCGCCATGTTCGGCCATCCAGTCGCGCACCAGTGCGGGGTCGTGGCC
>CALEZJ010000290.1 GCA_937927885.1 uncultured Paracoccaceae bacterium
GCCGATGCTGCGCGCGCCCCTGGGGCTCGATACCGGCCGCGTCGAGGTGATGGCCGCCGCCGAATGGCTGACGCGCGACCTGATCAACACCCCTGCCGCGCAGATGGGCCCCGAAGAGCTGGAAACCGCCGTGCTCGCGCTGGCTGAAGAGTTCGACGCGCAGGTTTCGGTGACCTACGGCGACGATCTTCTGCACGAGAATTTCCCTATGATTCATGCGGTTGGCCGGGCATCGGACCGCATACCGCGGCTTCTGGACCTGCATTGGGGCAACGAGGGGCCACGTCTGACCCTGGTGGGCAAAGGGGTCTGTTTCGACACCGGTGGGCTGGACATTAAGCCGGCCACGGGCATGGCACTGATGAAAAAGGATATGGGCGGCGCGGCGAGTGTGCTGGGCCTTGCCATGATGATCATGGCCCTGGACTGGAAGGTGCGGCTGCGGGTGCTGATCCCGGCGGTCGAGAACGCGATCTCGGGCAGCGCGATGCGACCCGGCGACATCCTGACCGCGCGCAGCGGCCTGTCCGTCGAGGTGAACAACACCGATGCCGAGGGGCGGCTGATCCTGGCCGATGCGCTTGCGCTTGCCGACGAGGAAGCCCCCGACGCGCTGGTCTGCATGGCGACGCTGACAGGCGCGGCTCGGGTCGCGCTGGGGCCGGATCTGCCGCCCTTCTACACCGACGACGAGGCGCTGGCCGCGGCGCTGGCCGACGGCGCGCGCGCGGGCTGTGATCCCCTGTGGCGGATGCCTTTCCACGAGCCTTACGAGGCAATGATCGAGCCCGGCATCGCCGATCTGGACAATGCCCCCTCGGGCGGGATGGCGGGGTCGATCACCGCAGCGCTGTTCCTTCGGCGCTTTGTGCGCCAGTCGTCGCGGTTCGTGCATCTCGACATCTATGGCTGGTCTCAAAAGGATGCGCCGGGGCGCACGAAGGGCGGGCTGGGGCAGGGCGCGCGGGCCTTGCTCGAGGCACTGCCGACGGTGCTGGGGCTGGAGGGAGCATGAGCGACCGGCGCTTTGCCCGGATGGCCGAGGGGATCGCGCATCTCGACGCACCCGCGCCGGGATCTGCGCAGCGTGTGTCGGGTGACTGGCGCCAGGTTCGTGCGCCGCTGGTCGACCTGTGGGTCACCCCGGGCGGAGCGCGTGACCGCCAGCTGCTGGCCGGGACGCGGTTTTGTGTGCTGACCGGGCGCGAGAGCTGGTCCTATGGCTTTGATGGCGATGACGGCTATTGTGGATGGGTCCATACCGGCGCGCTGGGTGCGCCCGTGACGCCAACCCACTGGGTCACGGCGACGGCGTCGCATGCCTTTCCCGCACCTGACATCAAGCATCCCGGCGCGCACGGCCTGCCCCATGGCGCGCGATTGGCGGTCGGCGGCGTTGAAGGGCGGTTTTGCGAGACAAATCAGGGCTTTGTCCCCACGGCGCATTTGCGCAGGCTGGAGGAATGGTCGGTGGATCCGGTCGGTGTGGCGCTGCAGTTTCTGGGCGCGCCCTATCTGTGGGGCGGCAATTCGGCGGCGGGGATTGATTGCTCAGGCCTGGTGCAGGCGGCGTTTCGCGCCTGTGGGCGTGCCTGTCCGCCCGATGGCGATCTGCAGATGCGCATGTCGGGTGTCGACGTCGCGCCAGGGCGGGAACAGGCGGGCGATCTGGTGTTCTGGGCCGGGCATGTGGCGCTGATCAGCGCCACCGGCCGGGTTATCCACGCCAACGCAACGCATATGGCGGTGGTCGAGGAAGACCTGTCCGCCGTCGAGGCACGCTCCGAGGGGCCCGTGCTGCGGCGGCTCAGGCCCACGGCGGGCCTGACGACCGCGTCTGTTTCCGGTCCCTGAGACGGCAGGATCCGGCAGCGGGGCAAAACCCGATGTGACCGGTTCGGCACGAGGAGGCAACGCGGCACAGGCGGCACCGGCCGGATGGGGCGGCCGGTGCCATTTGGCAGTCTCTCAGTTGCCGTGCCCGTGGCCGTGGCCATGCCCGTGGCCCATGCCCACCGCCTGACCCATTTGCCCGCCCGCCGCGGCGCCCTGCTGCCCGGGCTGGCGCTGGTTGTCGACCGGGACCGTCAGCGCGTATTCGCTACCGTCCTCGAAGATCAGTGTCAGGGCGAATTCGGATCCCTGTTCCATGGGGCGGTTCAGCCCCATGAACATCACATGATGCCCGCCGCGCACCAGCAGGACCTCGCCGCCGGCGGGGATCGGGAACCCGTCTTCGACCTCGACCATGCGCATCACGCCATTCGCATCGGCGATATGGGTATGCAGTTCAGTGCGCTCGGAAATGTCCGAGCGGGCGCCGACAACGCGGCAATCGGTGGTTCCGTGGTTGTGCAGCACCATGAAGGCGGCGCCCGATTGCGACATCATCGTCGAACTGCGGGCATAGGCGTCATGCACCCCGAAGCCCTCGCAAGCGAAAGCGGGAATGGCAAAAAGCGCCGCGGTGGCGGCAAGGGAAAGCGTGCGGATCATTGGATCGCTCCTGTCTGGGAATGGGTCTGAAAAGGGGGATCAGACCCGGACCGGAGGCGCGCGCGAATGAAAGGGAGTCGCAGGTGCCGCGCGCTGGGCGGTGATGACACGCGGGGCAAAGCGCAGCGGCGTCAGCGTGCCGGGCGCGGCCGACAGGGGCGGGGCTGCCTCGGTCAGCGCCGCCAGCGCAGGCGTGCAATCCGGGCACAGGATTCGCGGCCCGACAGGGTTGCCCTGCGCGTCGAGGGTGATCGTCGCCGGGCCATAGCCGGTACACAGTTCCACCTCGCCGACCGCACGCGGCAGATGGCGTGCCACGGCCATGGTGACCGAACCGGACACCAGCACCAGCACGAGGCCGATCAGCGAGAGGGTGCGCAGAAACCGCATGTCAGCTTTCTAGGCGATAGGCGTGTGGCTGGCTAGTGCGACCAAACGCGCGGGATCAGATCCTTGATGCGACCGGGATGCCCCGGGCTGGCTGCCAGCGCATCGGTGGTCAGCGCCCGGGCATCGGCCAGCAGGGTTTCGGGGGGCGACAGCCTGTCCACCAGACCCCAGGCCAGCGCCTCGTCCGCCTCGACCCGCGCGCCCCCCATCAGGATCAACCGGGCGCGCCCGGGGCCGACCAAGGCGGCCAGCCGCGCCGGGTCCGAGGGCTGGGGCAGATAGCCCAGCTTCATCACCGGGTAGAAGAACCGCGCCCCGGGGACCCCCAGCCTGATGTCGCAGGCCAGCGCCATGCCAAAGGCCCCCCCGGCCAGCGTGCCGTTCAGCGCGGCGATGGTCAGGCAGGGCAGGCTGGCGAGCGTGCCCGAGACCTCCTCCCAGATGCCATCGATTGCCAGCCCGGCGCGTGCCTCGTCCAGATCGGCCCCGGCGCTGAACACCTTGCCGGTCCCGGTCAGGATCAGCGCCTGCCTGTCCCGCGTGTCCCGCAGATGCCCCACAAGGTCGGCCAGCATGGCACGGGTCAGGGAATTGGCCTTGTCGGGGCGATCCAGCGTCAGGATCGTCAGCGCACCGTCGTCTTGCCGACGGATCATCGCACCAGCCCCAACCGCGCGCGGATGCCTTCGTCGCGCAGCGACACCTCGCCGCCGCGATAATCGTCGGCGTCGGGCGAGCACATCCACAGCAAGGCTTCGGCTGCCCATTCGGCCGGGATATGCGCCGACCAGTCCAGTTGGCTGACCGCGTTGACGCCCGAGGACCGGATCGCCGCCTGCATGTCGGTGGCCACGGTCCCGGGTGACAGCGAGAGGACGCGAACCACCCGACCGGCCTCCAGATGCGCGGCCTTGGTCAACATGATCGCTGCCGCTTTCGATGCGCAATACCCGCTCCATCCTTCGAGCGCGTTGTAGGCCGCGCCCGATCCCAGCGTCAGGATCGTCCCGCCGCCCTGCGCCCGCATCACCGGCAGAGCAGCGTGCAGACCATGGAACACGCCTTTCAGGTTCACGTCGATCTGGCGGCCCCATGCCTCGGGGTCGGCAGCCTCGATCAGCGCGATCGGGTCAATCAGACCGGCATTGTTGATCAGCACGTCGAGTCGCCCGTGCCGCTCCACCATCTCCTGAACTC
>CALEZJ010000291.1 GCA_937927885.1 uncultured Paracoccaceae bacterium
GGACTGGGATGCGCTGAAGTTCCAGGCCGATTACGACCCCAAATACCGCCGCGCGCAGATGCGCTATGTCGGCACCGGCGCAACCGGGGTGGACACCGATGAAAACGTCGTTCCGGCCGGGCATTTCACCTTTTCGACGATGGTCCTGCCCGCCGGCGCCGAAGGCCCGCTGCACATCCACCGCGACGCCGAGGAGATCTTCTTCGTCCTGAAAGGCCACAAGGTGCGCTTCTTCATCGAGCACAAGGGCGAGGAACTGGACGTGCTTCTGACCGAGCGCGACCTGATTTCCGTGCCGCCGGGCCTTTATCGCGGTGTGCGCAACGAAGGCATCGAAGAGGCGCTGATGTGCGTGATGATCGGCAATCCGAAGCCGGTGACACCCACCTATCCGCCAGAGCACCCGGTGTCGAAGATCCCGCGCCCCAAGGGTTCCAAAGCCGCCGGTTGAGCCCCGTAGGGTGGGGTTCAACCCCACCTTACACGCAGCCTTGAAAGGTGTTTCCATGACCGCCCCGACTCCTGCCATCGACAAGAAATCCCTCATCGAGGACCGCGTGAACACCGGCCTTCTGGGCCAGTGGTATCCCGTCGCCAAATCGGTCGAGATCAAGACGACCCAGCCCTACGGCACGCGCCTTCTGGGCAAGAAGCTGGTGCTGTGGCGCGGCGCCGACGGGTCGCTCAAATGCATCGAGGATTTCTGCCCGCATCGCGGCGCGCCCTTGTCCTACGGCGAGATCCACGAGGGCAACATCGGCTGTCGCTATCACGGGGTCATCGTCGACGGCGATGGCGTGGTGGTACGCGTGCCCGCGATGCCCGAATGCGCGATGGAGGGCCGCAAGGCGCTGCAATCCTATGTCGTGACGGAACATTCGGATGCGGTCTTCGTCTATGTCCCCAGCCTGTCGCAGCCCGAACCGCCGCCCCTCGTCATGCCGCCCGAGCTGACCGGCACGGAATGGACCGGCTTTCTGTGCACCTCGGTCTGGGGAACCAACTACCGCTATGCGCTGGATAACCTCGCTGACCCGATGCACGGCTGCTACCTGCACTCCGAAAGCTTCACCCTTGCCTATGGGTCAAAGCAGGACCTGATGCGTCTGGACAAGACCGATCACGGGTTCCACGTCACCCGCGTCGGCCAGGTCGGCGACAATTTCGACTGGTCGGAATTCGCCGTGCATCCGGGGAACATGTATTGCTTCCTCGACATCCCCTATCCGCCCGCTGCCGGTCCCGGCGGCAACATGCGCATCGTCGGCTTTGCGACCCCGGTCGATGCCACCACCTGCAAGGTGTTCTTCTGGCGCCTGCGCAGGGTCGATGGGGTCGCGCGCGAGGCATGGCGATTCCTGTACCGCGCGGCGCTGGAGGAACGGCACTGGAACGTGCTGGAACAGGACCGCGTGATGCTGGAAGGCATGCCCGACGACGCGCGCAAGCGCGAGATGCTCTATCAGCATGACCTTGGCGTCAGCCGCATCCGCCAGCTTTTGACCCGCGCCGCCAAGGAGCAGATCGAGGCCGAACTGGCGCGGGTGGCAGCAGAATGATGCTGGCGGGTCGCACCATCCTGATCACGGGCGCCGCGCGCGGGTTGGGGCGCGAGATCGCGCGCACCTGCGCCGCCCAGGGCGCGCGGCTGGTGCTGGCCGACATCGACCCCGCCGTGCAGGCGGTGGCGGAGGAGCTTGGCGCGCGCGCGGCAACGGTTGATCTGGGAGAACCCGACAGCATTACCGCGCTGGCCGACGGGATTGCCGCGCAGGAGGGCACGCTGCACGCCTTGGTCAACAATGGCGCGGTGGCGACGAATGTCGGCGGGATGGGGTTCGAGGAGATCGAACTCGACCTGTGGGACCGCGTGCAGCGCGTCAACGTGCGCGGCACCTGGCTGATGACGCGGGCCGCGGCAGGGATGCTGCGCGCCTCGGGCAGCGGCCGGGTCGTCAACGTGGCCTCGGACACCGCGCTGTGGGGCGCGCCGCGCCTTTTGGCCTATACCGCGTCCAAGGGGGCGGTGATGGCGATGACCCGCAGTCTGGCGCGCGAACTGGGGCCGGACCGCGTGGGCGTGACCTGTGTTGCACCCGGCATCCTGACCACCGAAAGCACCGACTATGTCCCCGAGGCGCGCCATCGCCTCTATGCCGATGGCCGCGCCGTGCCCGGCCCGCAGGCGGCGGGCGAGATCACCGGCACCATCGCCTTTCTGTGCTCCGAGGCCGCGCTGACCCTGACCGGTCAGGTGCTGCCGGTGAACAACGGGTTCGTGTTCAATGGCTGAGGGGCACCACACCGGCGGCATTGCGTGGCAGGACTGGCCGGGGGATGGGCCGGTGGCCGTGTGCCTGCACGGCATCGGCTCGCGCGCCTCGGGCTGGGCTGCGCTGGCGGCCTGCCTGCCGGGCTGGCGGTTGATCGCCTGGGACGCGCCGGGCTATGGCGCCTCGGCCCCCTTGCCCAAGGACTGGCCGGTGGCTGCGGATTACGCCCGCGCGCTGGAAGACTGGCTGGCGGCGCTCGACCTGCGCGGCGTCCACCTGATCGGCCATTCGCTGGGCACGCTGATCGGCGCCGCCCATGCGCGCGCCTATCCGCAGCGGCTGGCCAGCCTGACGCTGGCCTCTTGCGCGCAGGGCGGCGGGCTGGTGCCGGGCGGTGTTCTGGCGCCGGCGCATCAGGCCCGGATCGACGACCTTGCGCGCCTTGGCGCCCCGGGTTTTGCCGCCGCCCGCGCGCCCCGGCTGTTCCACAACGCGCCTCAGGCGCTGATCGACGCGGCGACGGCGACCATGGCAACCGTCACCCTTCCCGGCTATGCGCAGGCGGTGCGGATGCTGGCCTCGGGCGATCTGGCCACCGATTGCGCCCACATCACCACCCCCACCGCCGTCATCGTCGGTGCCGAGGACGTGGTCACCCCGCCCGCCCAATCCGCCCGCGCCCATGCCGCGCTGCCCAATCCGCGCGCCTTCGTCACCATTCCCCACTGTGGACATGCGCTGCCCTTGCAGGCGCCGCAGGCCCTCGCCGATCTCATCCAGTCCGGAGCCGCCCCATGACCCAGTTTCTTGTCGGTGCCCTGCGCGGCATCATCATGCGCGCCCCCGGCATCACCGCGACGCGCGATTTCTACACCCAGATGTGGGGCCTTGGCCTGGCCCATGAAGAGCCCGGCATCGTCTGGCTGCGCGGCACCGGCGGCAATGCCTTTATCTATGGGCTCAAGGACGCGCCGGTTTACGGCATCGAACTCATCGAATTCGCCATGGACGACCGCGATCAGGTGGCGCGCCTGCATGCCCATGCGACCGCCGAGGGGGCCGAGGTTCTGGGCGCCCCCGCCGCGTTCACCGATTATCCCGGCGGCTGGGGGTTTGAAATCCTCGACCCCGACAACCGCCGCCTGCGCTTTCGCGCCGAGGCATTGACCCATCAGGAAAAGCCGCAATGGGCGATGCCGCGCAAGGTCAGCCATGTGGTTCTGAACACCCCCGACATGGAGGGGCTCGAGGCCTGGTATTGCCGCGT
>CALEZJ010000292.1 GCA_937927885.1 uncultured Paracoccaceae bacterium
TACGAGATTTCTGCCTGTCTCGTGGGCTCGGAGATGTGTATAAGAGACAGACAAGACCCAGAAGAAATACAAGGCCCGTCAGGGCTGAGGCGCCGAAAGGCTCCACGACACAGGCCGCGCGGGGCTCCCCGGCGCGGCCTTTGTGTTTTCGCCGTCAGCCAGCTTCGGCCCCGTCGTTTGGGTGCGCCCTGATGGCGCACCCTGCCACGTGGCGAAGCTGATCCTACCGCAACAGATCGAGCCCGGTGCCCAGAATCAGCCCCAGGGTCTCGATCGTCAGATAGCCCGTCGCCACCAGCCCGCGGTCGCGCTGAAAGGCCTCGATGGCACGGCGGCTGCGCCGGTCCAGCACGCCGTCGACCGCCCCCGGATCATACCCCAGCCGCACCAACCGCGCCTCGACCTGATGCAGCAGGAAGGGCGGCAGCGGCAACGCGGCCTCGGCGGCGCGGGCGGCATCCAGATCGGGGCCGGGTACAGGCGGCACCACGGGTTCGGACAATTCGCGGATGCGCGCGCGCGCCTGATCGACAAAGGCCCCGCCGGGGAAATCGCGCAGATACGCCTCGTAGGCCGGGACGGTATCGGCACCGCGCGCGATATCCCATCCCGCCCGGTCGCGCGCGGCCTCGGCGGCGCGACGCTCGGCCTCGATCTGGGCCAGCCGGTCGCGGGCGATCGAGGCAAAGATCCCCTCGGGGAAACGGCCCAGATAGGCGCGCATCCCGGCCTCGTCGGCACCCGATCCGGTATCGCGCCAAAAGGCGCGGTCCTGCCGTTCCAGCTCCTGCGCCCGGGCACGCGCCTCGGCTTCCAGCTGCGCGGCGCGGCGCGCGCCCTGCTGGGCCAGTTCAAAGATCTGGTCGCGGTTCAGGAACCCGGTCTGGGCAAAGCGGTTGGCCCCCTGCCAGGCGGTGATGGCGGTGCGAGTGCCGCGGCCAAATATCCCGTCCACCCCGCGCGGATCGAACCCCAGGATCGCCAGATCACGCTGGATCGCGCGGCGCTCGTCGCGGGTCAGGGCAAGCGCTTCCTCGATCCGCTCGGGCGTGTTCAGCAGTTGCGCGCGCGCCGCCCGGGCCTGCTCGACGAACAGCCCGTTCGGCCAGGCGGTGAGGTAGGCGTCATAGCCTTCGACGGTGTTGGCATCGACGGCCGCACCCCAGGCTGTGCGGTCGGCATCGACCACCGGCTGATGATTCTGGGGCAGATAGGTCAGATGCGGAGGGTTGAAGCCCTCCAGCAGCAGCCCCGCGCGCGCCGTCGCGGCGCGGCCCAGATTGACACCCGGAGTCGCCAGATCGCGCAGGAACGCGGCAACGCTGGCCCCGGGGCCGCGCACCAGCGTCACCCCCTGCGGCACGCTGACCGATTGCGGCAAGCCTGCGCGAAACCCCGCGCGCGGGGTTTCCGGAAAGCCGAAATCGGCCACCACCACCACGGCACCACCCTGAAGCTGCCCCGCGAGCGCCAGCAGGGTTTCCAGCCGCACGCCGAACCCTTCGACATTGGCCACATCGGGGCTGCGTGCCTCGGTGCCCAGAAGCCAGGCGCCATGATCGGCGCTGACGGTGTAACCGGCAAAGACGATCACCACCCGCTCATCCGTGCCGCTGCGCAGCCGTTCGGACAGCGCCGACAGGGCACCCCGCAGCGCATTCGCGCTGAGGTCCGAAGCCACATCGACCCGGTACCCCGCCGCGACCAGCGACCGTTCGGCCTGCAACACCGCCGCCGCCCCGCGCGGATCCCGGAGGGTCTGGTAATCCTCGTTGGCGACGATCAGCACCGCGCCGGTATTGGCCAGTGCGGGCAACGCCAGCGTCACCATCAGGGCAACTGTTGTGGTCAGACGGGTGAACATGCGGCCTCCGTTCTTGCGGCGGCTTTCAGGTTACTCGTAGCTGCGCAGATCCTCGATCACCTTGCCGTCATTCGGGAGTGAGCCAGGCGGCACCAGTTCGACCTTGCCCCGCAGCTTCAGCGTATCGAGGAGCGTGGCCTCATACAACTTCGGATTGGCGGCGCGGGTCTCGATGCGCACGGTCATCACGTCGCTTTCCCCCTCGCGCGTGGCCACGACGCGGGCACGGCTGACCTCCTCGTGACGGGCGACAAAGGCGGCGACCTGCTCGGGACGCACGAACATGCCCTTGATCTTTGTCGTCTGGTCGGCGCGGCCCATCCAGCCCTTGATGCGCAGGTTGGTGCGCCCGCAAGGGCTGACCCCGGGCAGGATGGCGGAAAGGTCGCCGGTGGCAAAGCGGAGCAGCGGATAATCGGGGTTCAAGGCGGTGACCACCACCTCGCCCACCTCGCCATGCGGAACCGGGTCCCCGGTGCCGGGGCGCACGATCTCGACGATCACCCCCTCGTCCAGGATCATCCCCTCCAGCGCATCGCTTTCATAGGCGATGTTGCCCAGATCGGCGGTGGCATAGCATTGGCGGCAGGTGATGCCCCGGTCGGTGTAATGCTGGCGCAGGCTGGGGAACAACGCCCCGCCACCCACGACAGCCCGGCGGATCGACAGCGCCTCGCCCATCTCGTCGGCCTTGTCCAGAATCACCTTCAGGAAATCGGGCGTGCCGGCATAGGCCGTGGTGCCGATGTCCCTGGCCGCGCGGACCTCCAATTCGGTCTGCCCGGTGCCGGCGGGAACCACCGTCGCGCCTACCGCGCGCGCCGCGTTGTCGAACATCATGCCGGCGGGCACCAGATGATAGGAAAAGCAGTTCTGCACGATGTCGCCGCGCCCGATGCCGGTCGCGTGCAGGAACCGTGCCAGCCGCCACCAGTCATGGCCATTGCCGCCCGGCTCATAGATGGGCCCCGGTGACTGGAACACCTGCGCCACGTTGCGCACCGTCAGGCCGCCAAAGGGGGGATTGCCCTTCTGCCGCGCGGTCAGATCGGACTTTCGCAGCACCGGCAGGCGGGAAAGTTCGGCCAGCGAGGTCAGCGGCGCGTCCAGTTGCGCGTTCAGCGCCGCCAGTTGTGCCGCCTCGCGTTCGTCCTGACTGCGGGTTTCCAAGGCGTCGAAATACGACATCGCAGGTTCTCCCCTCACGCCAGCCACCGCTTGCGGCGGCGATAGGAGCGCACGTCGCGGAAAGATTTTCGGCCCTTGTCGGACATGCCCAGATAGAACTCGGCCACGTCCGGGTTCGCGCGCAGGGCCTCGGCGGTGCCATCCATCACAACGCGGCCGTTTTCCAGAATATAGCCGGTGTGCGCATAGCGCAGCGCGACGTTGGTGTTCTGTTCGGCCAGGAGGAAGGTGACGCCCTGTTCCTCGTTCAGCCGTTTGACGATTTCGAAGATCTGTTCCACCAGTTGCGGCGCCAGACCCATCGACGGTTCATCCAGCAGGATCGTTTCCGGGCGCGCCATCATCGCGCGGCCGATCGCCGTCATCTGCTGTTCCCCGCCCGAGGTATAGCCGGCCTGGCTCTTGCGCCGCTCGCGCAGGCGCGGGAAGTAGTTATAGACCATCTCCAGATCCGCAGCGACCGCGCCGCGCCCGTCGCGGCGCGTGTC
>CALEZJ010000293.1 GCA_937927885.1 uncultured Paracoccaceae bacterium
CCGTTGCCCGGGTCTAGCGCCAGCGATTGCGTGGACTGGTTCTGGCCAAGCTGGCCATTTTCCTTGCGGCGCTTGCGATCCTGATCGCCGTCTGAGGGGGCGTCGGGTCCCCTCACACGTCCACATCCTCCACGAACCGCGCGTTCTCGGAAATGTACTGGAACCGCAGTTCGGGCTTCTTGCCCATCAGCCGTTCGACCAGATCGCCGGTTTCGCCCGGGATATCCTCGTCGATCGAGACCCGGATCAGCTTGCGCGAGGCGGGGTCCATCGTGGTGTCCTTCAGGTCCTTGGCGTCCATCTCGCCCAGCCCCTTGAAGCGGCTGACGTCGATCTTGCCCTTGCCGCCCAGCCCCTTTTCCAGCCATTCGGCCTTTTCCGCCTCGTCGAGGCAATAGACCCGCCGTGCCCCCTGCGTCAGGCGAAACAGCGGCGGGCAGGCGAGGTAGAGATGCCCGTGGTCGATCATCGGGCGCATCTGCGAGAAGAAAAAGGTCATCAAGAGCGAGGCGATATGCGCGCCGTCGACATCGGCGTCGGTCATGATGATGATCTTGTCATAGCGCAGGTCGTCGACGCGGAATTTCGACCCCATCTGCACGCCCAGCGCCTGACAGAGATCGTTGATCTCGGCGTTCGCCCCCATCTTGCCCGAGGCGGCGCCCAGCACGTTCAGGATCTTGCCGCGCAAAGGCAGCAGCGCCTGCGTGCGCCGGTCGCGCGCCATCTTGGCGCTGCCGCCCGCCGAATCGCCCTCGACGATGAAGAGTTCGGTTCCTTCGCGCGACGAGGCCGAGCAATCCACCAGTGTTCCCGGCAATCGAAGCCGCTTGGTTGCCGTCTTGCGCTGGGTTTCCTTTTCCTGCCGCCGCCTGAGGCGTTCCTCGGCGCGCAGCACCAGAAAGTCGAGGATCGCCCCCGCCGCCTTTGGGTCCGAAGCCAGCCAGTTGTCGAAATGGTCGCGCACCGCGCCCTCGACGAGGCGCGCGGCCTCGGTGGTGGCCAGCCGGTCCTTGGTTTGCCCCACAAATTCGGGCTCGCGGATGAAGCACGAGACCAGCGCGCAGCCCCCGGCCAGCATGTCCTCGCGGGTGATCGCCTCGGCCTTGCGGTTCTTGGTCAGTTCGCCGTAGGCGCGGATGCCCTTGAGGATCGCGGCCCAGAACCCGGCCTCGTGCGTGCCGCCGTCCGGGGTGGGGATGGTGTTGCAATAGCTCTGCACGAAGCCGTCGCGCGCGGGCGTCCAGTTGATTGCCCATTCCACCTGACCGGGAACGCCGAATTTTTCCTGAAAGCCGACCCGCCCGGCAAAGGGGCGGTCGGCATAGGTCACGTCCTTGCCCAGTTGTTCGGCGAGATAGTCGCCAAGGCCGCCGGGGAAGTGAAAGCTGGCCTCCATCGGCGTGTCGCCGTCGGGGATGGCGGATTTCCAGCGGATTTCGACGCCGGAGAACAGGTAGGCCTTCGAACGCGCCATCTTGAACAGGCGCGAGGGGCGAAAATGCAGGTGGCCAAAGATCTGCGCATCGGGGTGAAAGGTGGTGGTGGTGCCGCGCCGGTTGGGGGCGGCGCCGAGTTCGGCCACCGGGCCCAGCGGGATGCCGCGCGAAAAGCGCTGCTCGACCAGCTTGCGGTCGCGGGCGACCTGCACGACCATGGAATCGGAAAGCGCGTTGACCACCGAGGCGCCGACCCCATGGAGGCCGCCCGAGGTTTCATAGGCCTTGCCGCCGAACTTGCCCCCGGCGTGCAGGGTGCAGAGGATCACCTCGAGCGCGGATTTGCCGGGGAATTTCGGGTGCGGATCGAAGGGCATGCCGCGTCCGTTGTCGCGGATCGTGACGCTGCCATCGGCGAGGAGTTCGACCTCGATCCGGGTGGCATGGCCGGC
>CALEZJ010000294.1 GCA_937927885.1 uncultured Paracoccaceae bacterium
GATCGGGAAATTGTTCCGAGCAGCGCCTGCCCGCCCAGGCAGGCGCTGGCCTATCGTATGCTTGCGGAAACGGTCTTGCGGGGCTGTGGTGATGCGGGTGGGGAAACGCGGTGCGTTTCCTGTTCCGCCCGTTCAGGCCAGCATGCCTTCGGGCGTGATGCGCGTCTTGCCGCCCAGCCAGGGGTGCAGCGCGGCGGGCAAGGTGACCGATCCATCCGCCTGCTGGCCGTTTTCCAGCACCGCGATCAGGCAGCGCCCCACCGCCAGACCCGAGCCGTTGAGCGAGGCGAGGTATTCCGGCTTTGCCCCCGGTTCGGGCCTGAAGCGCGCGTTCATGCGCCGCGCCTGGAACGTGCCGCAGGTCGAACAGCTTGAAATCTCGCGGTATTTCCCCTGCCCGGGCAGCCAGACCTCGATATCGTGGGTTCTTTGCGATCCGAACCCCATGTCGCCGGTGCACAGCACAACCGTGCGATAGGGCAGTTCCAGCTTTTCCAGAATCGCCTGCGCGCAGGCGGTCATGCGCTCGTGCTCGGCCAGCGCGTCCTCGGGGCGGCACAGGGTCACCATCTCGACCTTTTCGAACTGGTGCTGGCGCAGGATGCCGGTGGTGTCCTTGCCGGCCGATCCGGCCTCGGAGCGGAAGCAATGCGTGTGCGCGGTCATGCGCACAGGCAGGGCTGCGCCCTCCATCACCTCGCCCGCCGCGAAATTGGTCAGCGTCACTTCCGATGTGGGGATCAGCCACCAGCCGTTGGTGGTCTGATAGCTGTCCTCGGCGAACTTGGGCAGGTTGCCGGTGCCATACATCGCCTCGGGCTTGACCAGAACCGGGGTCCAGCATTCGGTCAGGCCGTGTTCGGTGGTGTGGGTGTCGATCATGAACTGCGCCAGCGCGCGGTGCACCCGCGCCACGGCTCCGCGCAGCACCATGAACCGGCTGCCCGACAGCTTTGCCGCCATCGCGGTATCCAGCCCCGGCTTGACGCCCGGAATGTCGAAATGCTCGCGCGGGGTGAAATCGAGTTCGCGCGGATTGCCCCAGCGACGGATTTCGACATTGTCGTTCTCGTCCGCCCCGTCGGGCACCTGATCCAGCGGCAGGTTCGGGATCACTTCCAGCGCGGCTTGCAGGGCTGCATCCTGTTCGGCGGCCTCGGCGTTCAGGCGCGCGATCTCGGCCTTTTTCTCGGCCACCAGCGCGCGCAGGCGCTCGAATTCGGCGTTGTCACCGCGCGCCTTGGCCGCACCCACCTCTTTCGAGGCGCGGTTCTGTTCGGCGGTCGCGGTCTCGGCGGCGAGGATGCGGGCGCGGCGCGACTCGTCAAGGGCCAGCAACCCCGGCGACAGCGGCGCAAGGCCCCGGCGGGCAAGCGCCGCGTCAAAGGCTTCGGGGTTCTCGCGGATGGCGCGGATGTCGTGCATTCTGGGGCCTCGGAAAGGGAACGGCCCCGGTATGCACCAAAGCGGCGCGCGGGAAAAGGGCGCGATTTTTTTTTGCGCGCAGGGTGAACCGCAGCGGCCCAGGCGTGCACCTTGATGCAGGAAACCGATGAGCGGACGATGAGCACCACCGACAAACGCAGGGCCTTGATCGCCTATCACGCCGCCGGCGCGCGGCTGGGGCGGCGGGCGGATTTCGAGGCGCTGTTCCATCTGTGCGACGCGGGCCTGCGCGCCCATGCGCGGCGGCTCTGCGATGACGCCGAAACCGCGCGCGACATCGCGCAGGAGGCCTGGGTCGCCATCGCCCGCGCCCTGCCCGGGCTGCGCGACGAGGGGGCGTTTCTGGCCTTTGCGCTGCGCATCGTGACACGGGTCGCGGCGCGTGACCTGGGGCACCGCATCCGCGAGCGCACCGCCGGTCAGGGCTGGGCCGAGGCCCAGATCGAGGCGCAGGCCATCACCACGCCCGAAACCGACGGCGGCGACCTGGCTGCCGCCATCGCGGCCCTGCCGCCGCCGCAGCGCGCGGCGCTGGCGCTGTTTTACCTCGAAGGGCTGAGCGTGGCCGAAGTGGCCCATGCCCTCGACATCCCGCCGGGCACTGTCAAATCCCGGCTCACCCTGGCCCGCGCCCGCCTGAGGGCGCATCTGGAAGGAGCAAACCATGGACAATCTTGACCGCATGATCGCCGAGGCCCTGGCCAAGGATGCCGAGGCGCCGGTGGATCCGGGCTATTTCCCGCTGGCGCTGAGCGCGCTCAAGGGGCCGTCGGCCTGGTCGAACTGGGTCTTGCTGGCGGTGCAGACGGTGCTTTTCGTGGGCGCGGTCTGGACCGGCTGGCGGTTCTACGCCGCGACCGAGGTGCTGGCGGCGCTGAAATGGGGCCTCAGCGCGGCGGTGCTGGCCATCGTCGCCACGCAGCTGAAAATGGCGCTAATGCCGGTCTTGCAGGCCAACCGGGTGTTGCTGGCGGTGCGGCGGCTGGAACTGCGGCTGGCCGGACGGGGCTGATCGGGACGGGGCTGACCGGGACGGGGCTGATCGGGGCCGGATCGGCCTCAGCCCTGCCCCGGGTCCGGCGCGCCAAAGAACACGCCGTCGCGCAGCACCTGCGCGACGGTTTCGCGTTTGACCATCGCCGCCCCTTCGGCAAAGGCATAGGTCAGCGCAAGGTCGCACAACTGGTTGATCAGCCGCGGCACGCCGTCGGTGGCCTGATGGATCAGTTCCGCCGCCTGACGGCTGAAGATGTTCGGATTGCCCCCCGCCTGCCGGATGCGCGAGGCGATATAGCTGCCGGTCGAGGCCGCATCGAGCCGGGGCAGGTGATAGCTGGCCGCGACGCGCTGGGCGAATTGCACCAGATCGGGGCGGCGCACCATGGCGCGCAATTCGGGCTGGCCGACCAGCAGCAGTTGCAGCACCTCGTCGCGGCCCGCGTTGATGTTGGTCAGCATGCGCAGGTCCTCGAGCGCGTCGCGGCCAAGGTTCTGCGCCTCGTCGATGATCAAGAGGACATGGCGCCCCTGCCGGTGCTCGGCCTGCAGAAAGCTCTGGATCACCTCGAACAGGTCGGCACTGTCGGCGCCGGGCGCGGCACTCAGCCCCAGCGCGGCGCAGACCCGGCGCAGCACGTCGTTCACCCCGGGGCGCGGATTGGCGATGATGCCGATGGTGATGCCGTCGTCCTGCTGCGCGATGAAATGGTGCAGGATCGTGGTCTTGCCCGCGCCGATCTCGCCGGTCAGCAGGGTGATCGGCGCGCGGGTCGACAGACCATAGTCCAGCATCGCGAAGGCGCCGCGGTGTTCGGGCGACCAGAAGATGAACTCGGGATCGGGCGCGAGGGCAAAGGGCCGCTCGCGCAGCCCGAAATGCTCCAGATAATAGTTCAACGCCTGTGCCATCGCCGTTCCGGTCTGCTTTCGCCCTCCGAAGCCTCTGCCTCGGGGTCGGTTCCGGCCCGTGATATAGGCCAACCATGTCCAGATTACCAAATTCCTGCGGCGGATTCTGGGCAGGCACGGCAACGTGATTCGCAACTTTTGCGATTGCGGTATCGCAAAACCAGCGTTTCAGCAAAAGGCACACGCATAGCGTGCAAAGCGCTGCAGTTTCCTGACGTTACGTCAGCCTCTGGCGCGTTGCGCCACGCAGCAGGCCCGGTCGCGGTTTCGCAAAATGACACGCATGGCGCGATTCCGGACACTGTTCCAATCAGGAAACAATCTGTTTATTGACGCAAAAGAGACCATTCGACTCATTTTGTTTTAATTGAGGCGATTTCGGGACTAAGACTCGACCATATTCTGTCGGTGGCGGCCTGGGGGGGGCGTTGTCGACAGCCCTTCCTGTTCCGGGTGCTGCCATGACCCTGCATTACCGTTCCCTCCCCGATCTCTCCGGGGTTGCTGCCGATACGTCGCTGTCCCTTCCCGGTCCTGGCCCCGCGCCCTACAGGCTGGACACCGCCACCCAGGTCACCCTTGCGCCGACCGCGCCCTATGCGCGCTACGGCAAGCGGGGTCTCGACATCCTCCTCGCCTCGGTCGCGTTGTTCCTAGCGCTGCCCGTTCTGGCGCTGCTGATCGCGGCGCTGTGGCTGGAAGGGGGAAGACCCGTCTTCGTGCAAAAGCGTCTGGGCAAGGGCGGACGGCATTTCCGCATGCTGAAACTGCGTAGCATGGTGGTGGATGCCGAGGCGCGGCTGGCCGCCTGTCTGGAGGCCGATCCGGCCCTGCGCGCCGAATGGGAGCTGACGCAAAAGCTGAAACGGGATCCGCGCATCACCCCGCTGGGGCGGCTGATCCGCAAGACCTCGCTCGATGAACTGCCGCAATTGATCAACGTGATCCGCGGCGACATGAGCCTGGTCGGCCCGCGCCCGATGCTGCCGGACCAGCTTCCGCTGTACCGCGCCCCCGCGGCCTATCTGGGCCTGCGTCCCGGTCTGACCGGTCTTTGGCAGGTGACCGCGCGCAACGCGGAAAGCTTTGACCTGCGCGCGCAGATCGATCAGGCCTATGCCCGCCGCGTCACCTTTGCGCGCGATCTGAAGATCATGGCGGCGACCTTTGGCGCGCTCTGGAACGCCACCGGATACTGACGCCGCCGGAAACTGACACCTTCACGACCCTGCGCCAGGGCTTGCGCCCCGCGCCGCCTCCTGCCATGCCAGAGCGATGAACGCAGCCTTTCGTCCCCCCGCTTCCGCCCGGCCGGCGCCCGTGCTGCTGGCGATTGTCGGCCTTTGCGCCGGGCTCGAGGTCGCCTTTACCCTGACCGGCCTGCCGGCGGTCGGGCTGGACGCGTTGCGGCGTACCGGCATCGTCTATGGCGCCTTCTGGTCGCATCTGCTGACCGACTGGGACCCGGTGTTTCCCGGCCAGCGCCTGACGATGTTCGTCACCTATGCCTTTGTCCACGCCGGACTGCTGCATGTCCTGTTCAACATGCTGCTGATGGTGCAACTGGGCCGCGAGGCCGTGGCGCGTCTGGGTCAGGCGGGGTTCGTGTTGCTCTTTGGGGTAACTGCGGCGGGGGGCGGCGCGGCTTTCGCGCTGCTCAACGGCAGCGAGGCGCCGATGCTGGGCGCCTCGGGCGTGGTCTTTGGCCTGTTCGGCGCGACGATCTGGTGGGACATCCAGCGCCGCCGCGTCGCGGGGGTCTCGCTGGCCCAGCCGCTGCGGCTGATCGCCGGGCTTGTGGTGATGAACGTGCTGCTGTGGTTCCTCGTCGCCGGGATGCTGGCCTGGGAGGCACATCTGGGCGGTTTCGTCGCCGGCATGGCCTTTGCGCGCATCGTCACCCCCAGCCTGCGCCATCGCCACCGGCCCCGGACCGGAATGCGTTGACAGAATCAGCATTCCCCCGTTGCATTCCGGAATGAAATGCGACCTAGTGGGAAATATGATCAAATCATGACGGAGCGCCTTTGACCCCCGCCGCCTCTCAACCTGCCGCCTCGACCGTCCCGGTGATCGAGATCAGCGGCCTGCACAAGGCGTATGGCGCGCTCGAGGTCCTGAAGGGCGTCGACGTGCGCGCGATGCCGGGTCAGGTGATCTCGCTGATCGGGTCCTCGGGATCGGGCAAATCGACGCTGCTGCGCTGCTGCAACCTTCTGGAAGACAGCCAGCAGGGCGAGATCCTGTTCGAGGGCGAAGCGGTGCGCTGGCGCGGCACCGGACTGCACCGCCACCCCAGCGACCGTGCGCAGGTCTCGCGCATTCGCACCAACCTGTCGATGGTGTTCCAGAACTTCAACCTCTGGGCGCACATGACGGTGCTGCAAAACGTCATGGAGGCCCCGCTCACGGTGCTGAAACAGGACCGCAAGGTTGTCGAGGCGCGTGCGCGCGCCCTTCTCGACAAGGTGGGGATCGGCGACAAGGCCAATGTCTACCCGGCGCAGATGTCGGGCGGGCAGCAGCAGCGCGCCGCCATCGCCCGCGCCCTGTGCATGGAGCCCCGCGCGCTGCTGTTCGATGAACCCACCTCGGCGCTGGACCCCGAACTGGAACAGGAGGTCGTGCGGGTCATCAAGGCCCTGGCCGACGAGGGGCGCACCATGCTGATCGTCACCCACGACATGCGGCTGGCGGCGGATGTGTCGGATCACACGATCTTTCTGCACCAGGGCCTGATCGAGGAAGAAGGTCCGCCCTCCAGCCTCTTCGGCGCGCCGAAATCGACCCGCCTGAAGCAATTCCTCAGCGCGACGCAAGCCGCCTGAGGACCCAAAAACCACGTCCAACAGAGGAAACACCCATGAAGAAACTGCTTCTTTCCGCCGCGATCCTGGCGATGACCGCAGGCGGCGCGCTGGCGCAGCAGGTCGTGCGCCTGGGCACCGAGGGGGCCTATCCGCCCTTCAACTTCATCAACGAGGCCAACCAGCTCGCCGGTTTCGAGATCGATCTGGGCAACGAACTCTGCGCCCGCGCCAGCCTGACCTGTGAATGGGTCATCACCGACTGGGACGGCATCATCCCGAACCTCGTCGGCGGCAACTTCGACGTCATCATCGCGGGCATGAACGCGACCGAGGCGCGCGCGCAGGTCATCTCGTTCTCGGACGCCTACAAGCGCCCCGACCCCTCGGCCTATATGGCGTTGGTCGGCACCGAGGCCTCGGTGATGGAATCCGGCGTGATCTCGGCGCAGTCGAACACCGTGCAGGCGGGCATGGTCGCCGCGACCTCGGCCACGCTGATCGAGTTCCCGACCCCCGACGAAACCATTGCCGCCGTACGCAACGGCACCGCCGACGCCGTTCTGGCCGACCGCGATTTCCTGCTGACCTATCTGAACGACGCGCCGAACGAGTTCGAGATCATCGGCACGGTGATGCCCCCCGGCACCGGCGTCGCGCTGGGCATTCGCCAGTCGGACAACGAACTGCGCGCGACCTTCAACGCGGCGATTGCCTCGATGAAGGCCGATGGCTCGCTGAACGCGCTGCTGGTGCAGTGGTTCGGCGAGGAAGTTCCGCTGTTCGAGTGAACCGGACCCGTCCCCCGGCGCGCACCGCGCGCCCGGGGGGCAGCCGGGACTGACCCATGTTCAGCTTTTGCACCACACCCGCTGACCTGCCGGATTGGCAGTGGTTCGCCTGTTACCTGACGACGGCGACGCATTTTGCGTTGTATCGTTCGGTGCTGGTGGTGCTCTTGCTGCTGGCGCTGGCGGCGCCGCTGGCGCTGGGGCTGGGGTTTCTGGGCGCGATGGCGGTGCGCTCGCGCAACCCGGTGGCCAAGGGGATCGGCTGGGCCTATGTCTCGATGGTCCGGGGCGTGCCGGATGTGATCTTCTTCCTCTTCGTTCCGCTGGCGATCGACCAGGGGGTCGAATGGCTGTTTCACCACGCCCTCTGCCCGGACTGGACCGAAGAGGTCTGGCAGGGCAACGATTTCCGTGTCTGCCCCGAGGCCAAGACGCCGCTGGCCACCTCGCCCGTATGGGTGCATCAGGTCTGGGGCTTCGGGCTGGCGCTGAGCGCCTTTGCGCTGGTGTTCGGCGCCTTTGCCGCGAACACGCTGAACGGCGCCATGTCCGCCGTGCCCCGCGCGCAGATCGAGACCGCCGAGGCTTTCGGCATGACCCACGGGCAGGCGTTCCGGCGCATCCTTCTGCCGCAGATGTGGGTCTATGCGCTGCCGGGCCTGTCGAACCTGTGGATGATCCTGACCAAGGCCACGCCGCTTCTGTTCCTTCTGGGCATTCAGGACGTGGTCTATTGGGCGCGCGAACTGGGCGGGCAGAAGACCGGGCTGTTCCTGTATCCCCATCCCGACTGGCGGGTCTGGTATTTCCTCGGCGTGCTGGTGTTTTACCTGACCCTGACCTGGGCCAGCCAGAAATTCTTTGACCGGCTCATGGTGCGGGTCAACCGCGGGCAGGCCACGGCGGGCGGCGAAGCGCTGCGAAAGGCCGCGGCATGAACACCTGCGCGGAAAGCTTCGAGACCTTGATCCTGCGTTCGCTGGGCCGCGAATACGGCGCGCAGCAATTGCCGCGCGGGCTGGACATCACGATCTGCGATCAGGTGTTCCTGATTGCCTCGGGCTTGATCTGGAACGTCTATTTCGCCGTCCTCGCACTGGCGGCCGGGTTCTTTCTGGCCGTGGCGCTGGCGCTGGCCAAGGGCAGCCCGCTGAAGGTGCTGCGCCTGCCCGCCGAGGCCTTCGTCTTTGTGTTTCGCGGCTCGCCCCTGTTCATCCAGTTCTTCTTTGTCTACGAGGCGCTGGTCCTGCTGCCGCGCGGCGGGATTTCCGTCTTCGGGCTGATCATCGACACCCAATGGACCACGCGCGCCTGGGCGGGCGCCTTGCTGGTCCTGTTCCTGAACACCTCGGCCTATTCGGCCGAGATCTTTTTCGGCGCGCTCAAGGCGATCCCCAAGGGGGATATCGAGGCCGCCGATGCCTATGGCCTGAGCGGCGGTCAGAAGTTCCGCCGCATCACCTGGCCGACCATGCTGCGCCTCGCCTGGCCCAGCTACACGAACGAGGCCATCTTTCTCTTTCATGCCACGGCGCTGGTGTTCTTCTCGGCCTTTCCGACCCGCCAGCAGATGGGGGATGCCCTCTATTACGCGCGCTATTTTGCCGACCAGACCTTCAACCCCTTCATCGCCTATCCGATTGTCGCAGCCTATTTCATCCTGCTGACGCTGGCGCTGATCGGTCTCTTCGGCATCGTCAACCGTCGGCTGAACCGACATCTTCCGCGGGCGGCGCGCGCCCGGCTTCGGTTCAGACCGCAGTATATCAGGTGACCCATGCGTGATTGGCTCCGCCATCACCCCGACGTCAAGACCATCCGCGTAGCCGCAGCCGACCTGAACGGGCAGCCCCGAGGCAAACGGATTCCCACGCGCTTTGCCGACAAGCTCGTCAAGGACGGCACGCGCTTTCCCTATTCGGTGATGAACCTCGACATCTGGGGCGAGGACATCGAGGACAGCCCGCTCTTGTTCGAATCCGGCGATGCCGACGGCGTGCTGAAACCGACCGAACGCGGCTTTCTGCCGATGCCCTGGCTGGACGCCCCCACCGCCCTGTTGCCGATCTGGATGTTCCACGAGGATGGCAGCCCGTTCGAGGGCGACCCGCGCCATGCACTGGCCAATGTGGTGCGCAAGTTCCACGCCAAGGGGATGCGGCCGGTTTGCGCCACGGAACTGGAATTCTACCTCATCGACGATTCGGGCCGTGAATTGCGCGTGCCGCCCTCGCCCCGCTCGGGCAAGCGGCGCCCCGGTGCCGACACGCTGGCCCTGCGCGCGCTCGATGCCTTTGACCGCTTCTTCACCGACCTCTACGAATCCTGCGAGGCGATGGACATCGACGCCGACACCGCGATTTCCGAGGCCGGACCCGGCCAGTTCGAGGTGAACCTGCTGCATTCCGACGACGTGCTGAAGGTCGCCGACGACACATGGCTGTTCAAGATGCTGGTCAAGGGTCTGGCACGCAAGCACGGCTTTGCCGGGTCCTTCATGGCCAAACCCTATGACAACTGGCCGGGCAACGGTATGCACATGCATTTCTCGGTCACCGATGACGAGGGGCGCAACCTTTTTGACAACGGCACGCATGAAGGCTCGCCCCTGTTGATGAACGCGGTTGCGGGGTGCTTGCAGGCGATGCCGGGCACAACGCTGCTGCTGGCGCCGCATCAGAACAGCTTTGACCGGCTGGTGCCCGAACAGCATGCCCCGAACGGCATTTCCTGGGCCTATGAAAACCGCACCGCGGCCATCCGCATCCCGTCAGGCAGCCGCCGCGCGCGGCGCATCGAACATCGGGTCGCGGGGGGCGACATCAACCCTTACCTGATGATGGCCGGGGTTCTGGGGGCCGCGCTGATCGGGATCGAGGACGGGCTGACCCCGCCGCCGCCGATCACCGGCAATGCCTATGAACTCGACCTTCCGCAATTGCCGACGACATGGCAGGATGCGCTGGACACCTTCGAAGCCAGCCCCGAGATGCGCCGGATCTTTCCGCGCCACCTGATCGAGAACCTCGTGCGCACCAAACGCCAGGAAATCCGGTACATGTCCGAGCTGTCGACTGACGAGATGCTCGAACTCTATCTCGATACCGTGTGAGGCGCGCATGAAGATCGGCATCCTGCAAACCGGAGACGCCCCCCAGATGCTGGTGGGGACCTTCGGCGAATACCCCGACATGTTCGAGCGCTTTCTGGCCGGGCGCGGCTTTACCTTTGCCC
>CALEZJ010000295.1 GCA_937927885.1 uncultured Paracoccaceae bacterium
GAACGATACCCCCTATGGCCTGACCAATTATGTGCAAACCCAGGATGGTGCGCGGCGCAACCGCCTTGCGCGGCGGCTGCGGGCCGGGATGATCGAGATGAATGGCAAGGCGCGGGGCCGGGGCTCGCCCTTTGGCGGGATGAAGGCTTCGGGCCGCGGGCGCGAAGGCGGGGTCTGGGGGATCGAGGATTTCCTGGAGATCAAGGCGGTTTCCGGCTGGTCGAACGATGCGTAAACTCTTGATCGCCCTGCTGTTGTTGCTTCCGTTCCCCGCTCTGGCCTGGCAGGAGCCCGCTCGTGGCACCCCTCTTCGGGCTGATCTGATGGATGCGATCCGCCCCTTGCTGGAATGGAATCTGGGCGCTCCGGTCGAGATCGTGGTGCACCAGTTGCGCGTCGAGGGCGATCTGGGCTTTGTCTCGGCCTATGCCCAGCGACCGGGCGGCGGAGTGATCGACATGGGGACGACGCCCATGGCCCGGCGCGGCGAGTACTACCCCGAAACCTCGGATGGCACGACGATCCAGGCGCTGCTGCGGCGTTCGGGGCGGATGTGGGTGCCGGTGCATTGGGCGCAGGGGGCCACCGATGTGTGGTTCATAGATCCCGAACTTTGCGACGGCTGGCGCCCCGTCCTGACCGAATATTGCAACTGACGGATCCTGCGATGGCCTATTCCTATGATACCACCAACATCTTTGCCCGCATCCTGCGTGGTGAGATTCCCTGCAACAAGGTGCTGGAGACAGAGCATTCGCTGGCCTTCCACGACATCCGTCCTCAGGCCCCTGTGCATGTGCTGGTGATTCCCAAGGGGCCCTATGTGACCTTTGATCATTTCGCGCTGGCGGCCAGTCCGGCCGAACAGGCGGATTTCGTTTCGGCAATCGGCCAGGTATGCCGCCAGTTCGGCCTGGAGCCTGGCGAAGGCGGAAACGGTTTCCGTGTCATCTCGAACGCCGGCGAGGATGGAGTGCAGGAGGTGCCGCACCTGCATGTGCATATCCTGGCGGGCCGCGTTCTGGGGCCGATGCTGATGCGCGGCTGAGGCGGCGTGCCGCCGGTTCGCGACATGCGGGCACCCCCGGGCATTGCCCCGCGCGCAGCCAAGGCATAGACAGGCGGCAATCCCGGAGGACCGCATGAACGCCAAGAAGCCCGTTGTCCTGTGCATCCTGGACGGTTGGGGAATCAACCCCGAGACCCGCGGCAATGCGGTCGCGCTGGCCCATACGCCCAATTTCGACCGTGTGATGGCGACCTGCCCGCACGCCACCCTGACCACCTTCGGCCCCGATGTCGGGCTGCCGACCGGGCAGATGGGCAATTCCGAGGTTGGCCACACCAATATCGGCGCGGGTCGGGTGGTCGCGATGGACCTCGGCCAGATCGACCTTGCGGTCGAGGATGGGAGCTTTGCGCGCAACCCGGCCTTGCAGGAGTTCATCCGCCGACTTCTGTCCAGCAAGGGCACCGCGCATCTGATGGGTGTGGTTTCGGATGGGGGGGTACACGGGCATATCTCCCACCTGAAGGCCGCGATCCGGGCCGTTGCCGGGGCCGGGGTGCCCGTGGTGGTCCACGCCATCACAGACGGGCGCGACGTGGCGCCGAAATCGGCGGACGGGTTCATTGCGGACCTTCTGCGCGATCTGCCCGAGGGCGCGCGCATCGCAACGGTGATCGGGCGCTACTGGGCGATGGACCGCGATTCGCGTTGGGAGCGCGTCGAGCGGGCCTATGACGCCATCCTGCGCGGGCAGGGGCGGGCGGCGACGGATGCGGCGACAGCGGTCCGTGTGGCCTATGGGCTGGGCGAGACGGACGAGTTCATCGAGCCAACCGTGATTTCCGGGTACGCCGGGGCGCGCGGGGGCGATGGTCTGTTCTGCCTGAATTTCCGCGCCGACCGTGCGCGCGAGATCCTCGCGGCCATCGGCGCCCCCTCGTTCAACGGGTTCGCGCGTCCGCACCGGCTGGACTGGGCGATGATCCTGGGCATGGTGGAATATTCGGATGCGCATAATGCCTTCGTCCACACGGCTTTTCCAAAACGCGTGCTGAAGAACACGCTGGGCGAATGGGTGGCGGCACAGGGGCTGCGGCAATTCCGGCTGGCCGAGACCGAGAAATACCCCCATGTCACGTTCTTCCTCAACGGTGGCAAAGAGTTGGCCGAGGACGGAGAGGAGCGGTTCATGCCCCCCTCGCCGAAGGTCGCCACCTATGATCTGGCGCCCGAGATGTCCTCGACCGAGGTGACGGACCACTTCGTGGCGGCGATCGAGGCCGGGTTTGATCTGATCGTGGTGAATTACGCGAACCCGGACATGGTGGGGCACACCGGCATCGTCGAGGCCGGGATCAAGGCGGTCGAAGCAGTGGATCGCGGGCTGGGGCGGGTGCTGGCCGCGCTGAAGGCCGCAGGCGGGGCGATGCTGCTGACCGCCGACCACGGCAATTGCGAGACGATGATCGACCCGGTGACCGGGGGCCCGCATACTGCGCATACACTGAACCCTGTACCGGTGGCACTGGTCGGCTGGGACGAGGAGGTGACACTGGCGCCGGGGCGGCTGGCCGATGTGGCGCCGACGCTGCTGGAGATGATGGGCCTGCCGCAACCCCCTGAAATGACAGGTGTCAGCCTGATCCGGCGGGGCTGATGCTGCGCGCGCTGACCCTTGCACTGCTGCTGGTTGGCGCCCCGGCCATCGCCGACACGGCGCAGAACGCCCGCGCGGCTGCGGCGGCGCTGTTTGCCGCCATCGAGGGGCTGGGTGCCGCTCGGCAGGCGCCGGACCAGATTGCTTCCCTGACCCGTGCCATTCAGGCGCACGAGGCGGGGCTGTCGGCGTTGCGTGAGGGGCTTCGCGAGGCAGCGTTGCGCGAGGCGGCGATCAACCGGGTGCTGGAACAGCAGCAGGCACAGGTCGCTCGAATCCTGGGCGCGATGATGGCGGTGGAACGGATCGAGGGGCCGGTGATGCTCGTGCATCCACAAGGCCCGCTGGCCACCGCGCGATCGGGCATGATGATTGCCGACCTTGCGGCCGGGATGCAGGCCGAAGCCCTGCGCATCGGCGATCTCGCCCGCGAGGTCAGCGCCCTGCGGCAGGTGCGCGAAGGGGCGGTGGGCACGCTGGCGGCGGGGCTGGAAAGCCTGCAAGGCGCGCGTACCGAACTGGCCCGCGCCGTTGCGGACCGGCGCGACCTGCCGCCGCGTGTCGGTGATGACGAGGCGCGCATGCTGACGATGCTGGATTCGGTGCGCACGCTGGGCGAACTGGCGGGCGGGCTGGCCGCGCGTCCCTCGGACATGGTCAATGCGCTGCCACCTTTCGAGGGGGCGCGGGGGCGTCTGGCCCTTCCGGTGGTCGGCGCTGTGCTGCGCCGCTTCAACGATGCCGATGCAGCGGGGATCGTACGCCCGGGACTGGTGCTGGCGACCGAACCGGGGGCGCTGGTGGTGTCGCCCTGGCATGGCACGGTGCGCTACCGCGGCCCGTTGCTGGACTTCGGCACGGTGGCGCTGCTGGAACCCGGCGAGGGTTGGTTGATCGTGCTGGCGGGGCTGGAAACCGTGTTTCCGCGCACCGGCGATGTGGTGGCCGCAGGGGATGCGCTGGGCCTGATGCCGGGGGGCACCGCGCAGGGTGACGAGTTTGTGCAGCGCGATTCAGTGGCGGGGCGTGGCGAAACGCTCTATCTCGAGGTAAGACGGAACGGTGAGGCCATTGACCCGGCCGAATGGTTCGAATTGAGTGGATTCCGGCGGTGACCGGGCAAGACAGGGCGGGCGGATGAACAGATATCTGGTGGCAGCGGCAGCGGGTCTTGTCGGCGGTGTGGTCTTGTCGACGCAAGTCGCCGGACCGCTGCTGGCGCAGCAGCAGGACGCCGGGCAGTCTGTCTATCGGCAACTGGACCTTTTTGGCGATGTGTTCGAACGCATTCGCGCGCAGTATGTGCACGAGGTCGACACCGGCGCGCTGATCCAGGCGGCGATCAATGGCATGCTCAACTCGCTCGATCCGCATTCGAGCTACCTGGCGCCCGACGATTACGAGGACATGCGCGTGCAGACGCGCGGCGCCTTTGGCGGGCTGGGGATCGAGATAACCCAGCAGGACGGCTATGTGCGCGTCATCACCCCGATCGACGACACGCCTGCCTATGACGCAGGCGTGCAGCCCGGCGACCTCTTGACGCATGTCAATGGCACTTCCTTGCTGGGTCTGACGTTGCCGCAGGCCGTGGACATGATGCGCGGCCCGGTGGGCTCGGAAATCGTGGTGACGATTGTGCGCGAGGGGGTGGCCGAGCCGTTTGATCTGTCGATCATCCGCGACACGATCCGCATTCGTGCCGTGCGCAGCCGGATCGAGGGCAACACCATCGTGCTGCGGGTTACCACCTTCAACGAACAGACCTATGACAATCTCGCCAGCGAACTGGAGCAGGGGATTGCCACGCTGGGTGGTATCGAGAACCTGCATGGGCTGGTGCTGGACCTGCGCAACAACCCCGGTGGCTTGCTCATGCAGGCGATCCGGGTATCGGATGCCTTCCTCGATCGCGGCGAGATCGTGTCGACACGAGGCCGCAACAACGCCGAGAGCGAGCGCTACAACGCCACGCCGGGTGACCTGATCGAAGGGCGGCCCATCGTGGTGCTGGTCAACGGGGGCTCGGCCTCGGCGTCCGAGATTGTCGCGGGGGCGCTGCAGGACCATCGCCGCGCGGTGGTGGTGGGCGAACGCAGCTTTGGCAAGGGGTCGGTCCAGTCGTTGATCCCGCTTCGGGGCGATGGCGCGATGCGGTTGACGACGGCGCTTTACTATACGCCCTCGGGCCGGTCGATCCAGGCGCTGGGCGTGGCGCCTGACATCGTGGTTCACCAGCCGCCCAGATCGGCAGAATCCACCACCCCGGACGAAGGCGCCAGCACGCAGCGCAGCGAATCCACCCTGCGCGGCAGTCTCAGCAACGAGGCGATTTCGGATGACGAGCGTCGGCAGATCGAGGAAGAGGAACGCGCCGCCGAAGAGGTCGCGCGCCTGCGCGGGCAGGATTACCAATTGGCCTATGCGCTGGATATCCTGCGCGGGCTTTCGGTGATGAACGGTCGCTGATGACGCCCGAGCAGATCGCGACGCTTCCCTACCGGCCGAATGTGGGGATCATGATGATCAATCCGCAGGGGCTGGTCTTCGCCGCGCAGCGTTTCGACAGCGCGGTGCCGGCCTGGCAGATGCCGCAGGGCGGCATCGACGAGGGCGAAGACCCTCGCCGCGCCGCGCTGCGTGAACTTCAGGAAGAGATCGGCGTGCCGCCCGCCCTGGTTCAGGTGGTTGACGAGACGCCCGGCTGGCTGACCTATGACCTTCCGCATGATATCGTTCCGCGCATGTGGAAGGGCCGCTATCGCGGACAAAAGCAAAAGTGGTATCTGATGCGGTTCCTGGGCCGGGACGCACAGATCGACATTGCGCAGGAACACCCGGAGTTCAGCGAATGGCGCTGGATCGACGCAGCCTCGATGATCGACGCCATCGTGCCCTTCAAACGTGACATCTATCGGCAGGTGGTGGCTGCGTTCCGCCCGCATCTCGCATGATCAACCGCCGGGTATCAGGTCGAATGTCCGGTTTGTCGCCGTCAGATATTCCTTCATCTTTGTTCTGATCGCCCGCAGAGGCGGACTGTCGGCATTGGCGGGGCTTCCGACGGCTGGATGGCCCGCCCGCCGTGACTTGCCACCTTGTCCGGATCCGGACCGATCCTGGGTAGGGCTGGACCTTTGCCCGACTTTGCGCCAAGGTCGCCCCGGATTGTTTAACCTGTGAGCAAATCGGGGCGCAGTGGCATGAAAACCGGCATCTTCTTTCTGGTCATCGCCTATGTGCTGAGCCAGTTCTATCGCGCCTTTCTGGCCGTGCTGACCCCGGTCCTGTCGCGCGACATCGGGGCCAGCGCGCAGGATCTGGCACTGTCCTCGGGGCTCTGGTTTCTGGTCTTTGCCGCCATGCAGATCCCGGTCGGCGCTGCGCTGGACCGCATCGGGCCGCGCCGGACCGCCTCGGTTCTGCTGGCGCTGGCGGGGGGCGGGGGGGCGCTTTTGTTCGCCCTTGCGCAGGCGCCCTGGCATCTGCACCTGGCGATGGCGCTGATCGGCGTGGGTTGCTCGCCGGTGCTCATGTCGGCCTATTACATCTTTGGCCGGGTCTATCCGGCAGCGGTTTTTGCCACACTCGCGGGGGCGATCATCGGCTTTGGCACGCTGGGGAACATCGCCGGCGCCTGGCCTTTGGCCTTCGCCGCCGAGACCTTTGGCTGGCGCCAGACGGTCGGTGCGCTGGCGGTCGTGACGCTGGCGGTTGCACTGGCGCTGGCGCGCTTTGTGCAGGATCCGCCCGCGCTGGCCGCAAGGGCCGAGGGGCGCGGAAGCCTGCTCGATGTGCTGCGGATCCGCGCATTGTGGCTGATCCTGCCCTTGATGTTTGTCAACTACGTCCCGGCTGCCGGGTTGCGGGGCCTTTGGGCCGGGCCCTTCTTTGCCGATGTCTATGGCGCGGATGCGCAGATCATCGGCTGGGTCACGCTGGCAATGGCGCTGGCAATGGTGGCCGGGTCCTTTGCCTATGGCCCCTTGGACCGCGTGTTCGGCACGCGCAAGGGCGTGGTGCTGGTCGGCAACCTTCTGGGCGCGGCCTGCATGATGGTCCTGTGGGCATTTCCCTTGGCCGGGATCTGGCAGGCGACGCTGCTTCTGGCCGCGATCGGGTTCTTTGGCGCCTCGTTCCCGATGATGGTCGCGCATGGTCGCAGCTTCATTCCGCCCCATCTGCTGGGCCGGGGGGTGACGTTGCTGAACCTCTTTGGCATCGGCGGAGTGGGGGTGATGCAGGCGATCTCCTCGCGCGTGCATGGCGCCGTGGCCCCGGTTCCCCCCGAGGCGCCCTTTCAGGCGATATTCCTGCTCTTTGGCCTCAGCCTGCTGGTGGGCTGCGTGATCTACGTGTTTGCGCAGGACCGGACGGATTGACGGGCGGCCCGCGCCTGCTCCAGTCGCGCCGCAAACGCCGACCGGTCAAAGCGCGCTCCATCGGCGGTCCATTCGAACCCAGGGTAATAGACCTGATCCAGCCAGTCCATGAAGTCCTCGCGCCGCGCGGGATCGAACCCGGCGGTCGCCGCCCCGGCAAAGGCGGCATTGACGTCTGACTGGCTGGTGCAGGCGGTGACGAGCCCGGGCAGCGCAAACAGGGCACGGCCCAGCACGATGACGGGCTTGTCATGAAAGAACGCCTGCAGGCCCATCGAGGAATTCAGGGTGACCACCCCGGCCGAGGAGCCGATCTGCGCAAAGCTGTCAGAGTCGTTGTCCAGCACGGCGCGCCCGGTCTCCAGGAGGGGGGCCAGCAAGTCCGCGATACTGTGGCGGGCGCTTGGATGTTCCTTGAGCCGCAGATGCCAGCCCTCGGGCAGGTGTCGGCTGGCCTCGGTCAGGGCCGCGATGAAACCGGAATAACCGCCGCACCAGCCGGAAAACAGCCGCACCTGGCTGTCATCGGGAACCTGCAACGGGCAGAACAGATACGGGGTCTCTGGCAGGCTTCCCTCCACTTGCCGGACATCCGACCGCCGCGAGGGGCGCGCCTGCAACCGTTCCTGCAGGGCGTGCCACGTTCCAGCCCGGGTACGGGTCTGCCGCGCCCAGGATTCAATGACCGCCAGATCGCGCGGGACCGAGGATTCGGCATTCACCCCGCAAGGGTCCAGCGTGATCCGGCCGGGCAGAGGCGCCAGTTCGACATGCAGGACAGCCGCCCCTGCATCGCGTGCGGCATCCAGAAACACCTTGCGCCCGCCGGTCAGCCCGTTCCACGCGACCGCCATATGCCCGGGATTGCGGGAAAAATAACGCCTCGCCCAGTTGTATTGCCCGGTCAGCAACAGTCGCTTGAACCACCGCGCCAGCGCGGAACGCCCCGGACGCTTGGCCCGCCCCAGCGCCGCCTCGACGCGCGTGCGCGTTTCGGGCCAGGCGCGCGCCGACAGCGGCACGAACCACAGCCGACGCCGTCCGCCCGCCACCTCGGCAAGGGCGCAAAAGACTGCGTCCTTTCGACGGTTGAATTCCTCGGGGTGGACAATCATGCGCAGCCGCTCTTGCATCCTGCCATCGGTGTTAAACCGCCCTCGTGGCGCTGGAAAGCCCGATTGCCGCTGCAAATGCGGTTGCAACCGCCCAAGTCGCGCGTCACAGTCGCCCCGGCCCCTGCATACGATACCTTGATGACGTTTCTTCGCTTCCTGCGTCCCATTTCGCGTCTGAGGATATCGCCCTTGTCGGCCCTGCCCGGGCGTGAGGGCGTTGCCATTGTGCTGATCGTGCGCAACGAGGGACGCCATATCGCGGAATGGGCACGGTTCCACCACCACGCCGGGGTGCGGCATTTTCTGGTCTATGACAACGGGTCGACGGACGACACACTCGCGCAGATCCGCAGCGCCCTGCCTGCCGATGCGCTGACAGTGATCCCCTGGGCACAGCGACGGTTTCGAACCTTGCGGGACCGCGAGATTCACAATCAGGTGCTGGCCTATGCGCATGCGGCGCTGAATTTTGGCGCGGGTTTTCGCTGGTTTGCCTTCATCGACGTCGACGAATTCCTGATCCCGGTGACCGCCGCCTCGATCCCCGAGGCGTTGGAACCCCTGGGGGAACAGGCGCAGGTGTCGTTACCCTGGCACATGTTTGGCCGTTGCGGGCACGATGCACCGCCCGCGGGCGGCGTGCTGCGCAATTATCTGTACCGTGCCGCCGATCCCTATGGCCTGAAGCACGGATTGAACTTCAAGTGCCTCGTCGATCCGTCGCGCCTGACCGAAGTCGGCGTTCACGGGTTTGGCATCGACGGGCGGCAAGAAGGGGTCAACGATGCAGGTCTGCTGGCAGCGCACAAGGACCGTGGCAAGCGCGACTTCTATTCCCGCGCGCGGCTGCAACTGAACCACTATTACACCCGGTCCGACAGCGAGTTGAGGGCCAAGATCGACCTCGGCGCCATCGCCGATGTCCAGGCGGCAAAGCATGCCCGGCGCGTGCTGCGCATCGTCGATTCCATCGAGCGCGACACGATCGAGGATCGCACCGCGCTGGACTACATCGCGCGCAGCCGGTTCTGAGGCCGCGCGCAGTTCACCCTTTCCCCGGAGCGCCCTTTGCGCTATGGGGCGGCGTCGCTTGGACACTGGAGGGTTTGATGGGCTATCGAGTCGTCGTCGCGGGCGCCACGGGCAATGTGGGCCGCGAAATGCTGAACATTCTGGCCGAGAGGGAGTTCACCGTCGACGAGATCGCCGCGCTGGCGTCGCGTCGCAGCCTCGGCACTGAAGTCAGCTTTGGCGACAAGACCCTGAAGACGAAGGATCTGGACACCTTCGATTTCACCGGCTGGGATATCGCCCTGTTCGCCGTGGGCTCCGAGGCGACCAAGGTCTATGCTCCCAAGGCCGCTGCGGCGGGCTGCGTGGTGATCGACAATTCCTCGCTTTATCGCTACGATCCCGAGGTGCCGCTGGTGGTGCCCGAGGTCAACGCCGATGCCGTGATGGGCTACGCGAAAAAGAACATCATCGCCAACCCCAATTGCTCGACCGCGCAGATGGTGGTGGCGCTGAAGCCCCTGCACGACCGCGCCCGGATCAAGCGCGTGGTGGTGGCGACCTATCAATCCGTGTCGGGCGCCGGCAAGGAGGGGATGGACGAGCTCTGGAACCAGACCAAGGGCGTCTTTGTCCCGGGTCAGGAGGTCGCGCCGAAGAAATTCACCAAGCAGATCGCCTTCAACGTCATACCGCATATCGACGTCTTCCTCGACGATGGCTCGACCAAGGAAGAGTGGAAGATGGTCGCCGAGACGAAGAAGATCCTCGATCCAAAGATCAAGGTGACGGCGACGTGCGTGCGGGTGCCGGTCTTTGTCGGCCATTCCGAGGCGATCAACATTGAATTTGAAGAGCCGCTCGATTGGCAGGAGGCGCAGGACATCCTGCGCGAGGCGCCCGGTGTGCTGTTGGTCGACAAGCGCGAGCCCGGTGGCTACACGACCCCGGTCGAATGCGTCGGCGATTACGCGACCTATGTCAGCCGCGTGCGTCAGGACAGCACGATTGATAACGGCATCAGCCTGTGGTGCGTCAGCGACAACCTGCGCAAGGGTGCCGCCCTGAACGCCGTCCAGATCGCCGAGGTTCTGGGTCAGCGCTGCCTGAAAAAGGGCTGACCGCCGCGCCATAGGGCAAGTCCGAAAACCCGACCCCGCGCCGATCCCGGCGCGGGGTTCTTGCTTGCCCGCAGGATAGGATGGAATCGCCTAAAAAGCCGGGTAAACGCCCTTCTTTTGCCATGGTTTCATCCCTGTGCCCGCCCGCGCCCCCCGTCACCTTTGCCACAGGGGCGTGGAAGGGCTGACGATGCAATTGCAATTGAACCGGGTGATCGGGTCTGGCACGGCCATTCTTGACCGCGGGATCACCGATCTGGCGGTGGCGGTGTCCAACGGGGTGGTGCATGTCTACAGCACCACCGGGCGCAATGGCGGGATCGTGGATTATCTGGTCGGCAGTTCGGGCCAGATGCAGGTCTCCAGCACGGTGATCTTTCCCGAGACCCTGACCTCGGTGGTCAGCGACCGGCTTGTGGTGGCCGCGTCCGGCAGCAGCCAGATGCTGATGGTCGCGCAGCAGGGCTCGTCGATGGTGGGTCTGGCGCTGACCGGGCAGGGGGCACTGGGCGGGGTGGTGACCACGGCGCTGACCCAGATGCAAAGCCAGGCGACGGCGGGCAGTCTCGCCCATCTCGAAGCCCTGATCACCGTGGGCGGTGTGCAGCCCCTCGCCTTTCCGACCGTCGTTGACTGCCGCCAGTTCGTCGAGCTCGCCAGCGTGACCATCGGTGGAACCAGCATCGTTCTGGCCGCCTGCACCGGAGAGAATGCGGTGGTGGCCTTTGCCCGCAATGCCTCGACCGGCGCGTTGTCGCTGCGCGACAGTCTGGGGGCTGGCGATGGCCTGGGGGTGGCGGCGCCGACCGCGATGGAGGTCGTGCAGACCGGGGGGCAGACCTATGTGATTCTGGCGGCGGCGGGGTCATCGTCGCTGTCGGTGATGCGGGTTCTGTCCGACGGCTCGCTGGAGCCCACCGACCATCTGGTGGACAATGGCGCCACCCGGTTTCAGGGGGTTCAGGCCATGGCGGTCGCGCAGGCTGGCGGCCAGACCTTTGTCATCGCGGGCGGTGCGGACAGCGGACTGACGCTATTTGCCCTTCTGCCCGATGGCAGCCTGATTGCGGTGCAGACGATCGCCGACAGTGGCGCAACCTCGATGGACAGGGTCACGGCAATCACCACGGCTGTGGTCGGCTCGACACTGCACGTCTTTGTCGGATCCCAAAATGAAAGTGGAGTAACCCAGTTCTCGCTCGACATCGGTGGTCTGGGTGCGGTGCAGCGCGGCACCGCGGCCGCCGAGACGCTGAGCGGCACATCCGGGGCGGACATCCTGATGGCCCAGGGCGCGGGCGACACGCTGAGTGGCGGCGGAGGAGCAGACATATTGGTGTCCGGTACCGGTACGACCCGGATGACCGGGGGCGGAGGGGCGGATATCTTTGTGGTCAGGCCGGGGGCGACGCAGGTCGTCATCACCGATTTCAACCCGGGGGTCGACCGGCTGGACCTGTCGTCGCTGCCTATGCTGCGCAGTACCGGGCAACTGACACTGACCAGCACGTCCACCGGGGCGGTTCTGACCTTTGGCAACGTTACCATCACCCTGACCTCGGCCAATGGCCAGCCGCTGACCATGGAACAGATCTTCCCCTCGGGGTTTCATTGGGCAGACCGCTATCCCGTCGATCCGACCAGCCTTCGCGGCGTCGGTGTCGAGTTGAGCGGAACCTCGGGTGCCGACAGTCTGGTGGGCACCTTTGCCGATGACACGCTGGTCGGCGAGGGGGGGAACGACACGCTTCGGGGCGGAGAGGGTGACGACCTGCTGCGGGGTGGCAGTGGCAACGACCTGCTGCATGGCGATGGTGGCAATGACCGGCTCTATGGCGACGAGGGTGATGATCGCCTTTACGGCGGCACCGGAAATGACAGTCTCTATGGTGGCTTCGGGGCCGACCGGCTCTATGGCGAGGCAGGCGATGACCGGCTTTGGGGCCAGGATGGCAACGATCTGTTGTCCGGGGCGGCAGGCAACGACCGGCTATATGGTGGTGTCGGCGCTGACACGCTCGACGGTGGCGCGGGCAACGACCTGCTGTATGGCGAGGACGGCAACGACCTGATCCTGGGAGGCGACGGAAACGACACCGCTGACGGCGGAGCGGGCGATGACACGCTGGACGGCGGTTCCGGTAACGACCGCTTGCTGGGAGACGCAGGGAACGATTCCCTTTCGGGTGGGGTCGGACATGACACTCTGCTGGGCGGCGCCGGGGATGACAGGCTTTACGGCGGGGACGGCTCCGATTCCCTCGACGGGGGGCTGGGGAACGATCAACTCCATGGTGAGAACGGGGATGACATTCTGCTGGGCGACGGTGGAAATGACAGCCTGTGGGGAGGGGACGGGAATGACACCCTGAATGGCGGCGCTGACAGCGACTGGCTGAGTGGCGCGAACGGCAACGACCTTCTCCTTGGAGGCACGGGGAACGATACGCTGCTGGGCGGATCGGGAGAGGACACGCTGCTGGGAGGCGAGGGCAACGATTCCCTGGACGGCGGCAGCGAAGCGGACAGGCTTTACGGGGATGCGGGCGATGACACGCTTGTGGGCGGCACCGGCAATGACACGCTGGACGGCGGGTCCGGGAATGACCGGCTCTATGGCGGTGTCGGGCTCGATTCGCTTGACGGCGGTTCGGGCGATGACCGGCTTTACGGCGAAGACGGAGACGACGTGCTGCTGGGCGGCAGCGGCCGCGACAGCCTGTGGGGCGGGTCCGGGAATGACACGCTGAACGGCGGCAGCGGGAACGACTGGCTCAGCGGCGGATCGGGCAGCGACCGGCTGCTTGGGGGCAAGGGCAACGATACGCTTCTGGGCAGTTCGGGCCGTGACACGCTTTACGGGGGGGCTGGGAATGATTCCCTGGACGGCGGCAGCGCGGCGGACCGGCTTTCCGGGGATGGCGGCAGGGACACTCTGCGCGGTGGGTCAGGCAATGATACGCTCCTGGGTGGATCGGCGGCGGATCTTCTTTACGGCGGGGCTGGCAAAGACTCGCTCGAAGGC
>CALEZJ010000296.1 GCA_937927885.1 uncultured Paracoccaceae bacterium
CCACGCAGCGCAGGGTCGCGGTGATGGCGCGCGCGCGCGATTCCAGCGCGGGGTCGGACAGGAGTTCATCGGGCTGCACCGCCATCAGCGGCGAGGCGATCAGACACAGGATCAGGATGAGGCGGCGCATGGGATCACTCTGCCGGGGTGGCCTGGGCGGGCGCCTTGCGCGCCCCCGCCGCCACCCGGTAGCGACGGTCCGTCAGCGAGATCAGCCCCCCCAGCGCCATCAGCGCCGAGCCCAGCCAGAGCCAGCTGGCAAAGGGCTTGACATAGGTGCGCAGCGCCCAGCCGCCGCCCTCTTGCGGGTCGCCCAGCGCGATATAGAGGTCGCGCGTCAGGCCATAATCGATGGCGGCCTCGGTCGTGGGCATGCCGGCGGCGGGATAGACGCGCTTTTCCGGATAGAGCGTGACCACGGGGCGCCCGTCACGCGTCACCTCGACAACACCGGTGGTCGAGATCCAGTTCGGCCCCTGTTCGCGGCGCACTTCGGTCAGGGTCAGGGTATAGCCGTTGTGCTGAAAGCTCTCGCCCACCTGCGCGATGCGGATATCCTCGGTCGCCCAGCCCAGCACGGCGGCCACGGCAAAGAACATCACCCCGAGCCCGGCATGCGCCGTCGCCTTGCCCCAGTCGGCGCGCGGCAGGCGCGTCAGGCGGCGCAGGCGGTCGCCCCAGGATTGCCGCCCCGTGCGCCCCCAGAGATCGGCCAGGGCCCCCAGCACCAGCCAGAGCGCCAGCGCCGCCCCCACGGGGACCAGCGCCGAGCGCCCGGTCTGCACCGCGAAGGCCAGCGCGCCAAGGGCGACGGCCAGCACCGCAATCCCCCAGTTGTCGCGCAGGGCCTTGCCCAGATCGCCCCGTTTCCAGGGCAGGATGGCGCCGATGGGCAGCACCAGCGCCAGAGCCACCATGAAGGGCGTGAAGGCCGCGTTGAAGAAGGGCGCGCCGACCGACAGCACCCGGCCAAAGACCATTTCCGACACGAGGGGCCACATCGTGCCGACGAAAACGACAAGGGAGGCCACCGCCAGCAGCACGTTGTTCAGCACGAGGGCCGATTCACGGCTGACGAGGGCAAAGACCCCCTTGGCCTCCAGTGCCGCGCCGCGCAGCGCGAACAGGGTCAGCGCCCCGCCGACAAAGATCGCGAAGATCAGCAGGATGAACACGCCGCGCTCGGGGTCCGAGGCAAAGGCATGCACCGAGGTGATGATGCCCGAGCGCACGATGAAGGTGCCCATCAGGCTGAACCCGAACCCCAGGATCGCCAGCAGGATCGTCCAGGCCTTCAGCGTCTCGCGCTTTTCGACCACGATGGCGGAATGCAGCAGCGCCGTGGCGAAAAGCCAGGGCATGAAGCTGGCGTTTTCCACCGGGTCCCAGAACCAGAACCCGCCCCAACCCAGTTCGTAATAGGCCCACCACGATCCCAGAGCGATACCGATGGTCAGAAAGACCCAGGCCGCCAGCGTCCAGGGCCGCACCCAGCGGCCCCAGGCGGCATCGACGCGCCCCTCGATCAGGGCGGCGACGGCAAAGGAGAAGGCCATCGAGAGGCCGACATAGCCCAGATAGAGGAAGGGGGGATGAAAGGCGAGGCCGGGGTCTTGCAGCAAGGGGTTCAGGTCGCGCCCGTCAAAGGGCGGAAAGTCGGTGCGCAGGAACGGGTTCGAGGTGAAGAGCGTGAAGGCGATGAAGGCCACGCCGATCGCGCCCTGCACGCCGAGCACGCGCGCCTGCAAGGTCGCGGGCAGGTTGCCGCCGAACCAGGCCGCGCAGGCGCCGAAAAACGCGAGAATCAGCACCCAGAGCAGCAGCGAGCCCTCGTGGTTGCCCCAGACGCCCGAGAGTTTGTAAAGCCAGGGTTTCAGCGTGTGCGAATTCTCGATCACCAGCACGACCGAGAAATCCGAGGTCATGAAGGCCCAGGTCAGCGCGCCGAAACTGAGCGCCACCAGCACGAATTGCGTGCTGGCCAGCGGGCCGGCCGTTGCCATCCAGTCCGCCCAGCCGCGCCAGGCGCCGACCATCGGCAGGATGGTTTGCAAGATCGCAAGGCCAAAGGCCAGGATGAGGGCGAAATGTCCGAGTTCGGTGATCATCCCCCGCATATATCGCGTCGCGCGGTCCGGTCAAAGCCCGAAGCGCGGCATCGACTGCGACACCGGCGCGCGGGGGGAAGGTGCACGGCACCTTTCCCCCGGAGGTTCCCGGCCCGGGGAGGGGCGGATCAGCGTTCGTGCCGGGTGATCCACTCTTCCAGCGCGGGGTTGGTCGGGCGCGGGCGGGGGGCGGTGTCGGACGGCGGCTCGCTCGCGGCGGGAGAGGGTTCGGCCGACGGGGTTTGCGGCAGCGCCGCGCCGGGTGGTGCGCTGGCGGGCAGGGCCAAGGGGCGGTGTTCGCGCAGGTAATGGGTCTCGCGCGCGCCGAAGTAGAAGGCGACGACCGCCCCCAGAAGCCACCACAGCGGTTCCGGCACCTGGGCAAGGCTTTGCATGCGCAGGGCAAATCCCGGCGGGTCGATCATCGCATAGGCAAAGAG
>CALEZJ010000297.1 GCA_937927885.1 uncultured Paracoccaceae bacterium
CCTTTGGCCGGGGCCAGACGCTGCCGTTCCGGCCCTCGGGTGCGACCGAGGTGCGCGCGGCGGGTGCCGCCTTCCTGCAGATGCGCAACCGGATCGAGCGCCATATCGAGCAGCGCACCCTGCTGTTGTCCGGGGTCAGCCACGATCTGCGCACGCCGTTGACGCGGATGCGGCTGGCGCTGTCCATGCTGGAGGACGAACCCGAGGCGCGCGCCATCCTGGCCGATGTGACCGAGATGGAGGCGCTGATCGACCGCTTTCTGGAATTCGCCCGTGCCGAGGCGACCGAACCCGCGCAGCCGGTCGATCTGGGAGCGCTGGTGCGCGAGCGGGTTGCCCATGGCGCGCGGGGCGGGCGCGATCTTCGGTTCGAAGGGGCGGGGCAGGGCCCGGTCGTGACGCTGCGCCCGCAATTGCTGGCGCGCGCGCTGGACAATCTGTTTGGCAATGCGCTTCGCTATGGCTCGCGCGCGCGTGTCGCGCTGCACAGCACGCCGGCCAGCGCGGTGATCGAGGTCGAGGACGACGGTCCCGGCATCGCCCCCGAGGATGTCGAGCGCGCGGTGCAGCCTTTCGTGCGGCTCGATCCGGCGCGCAACGCGGGGCGTGGCAGCGGGGCGGGGCTGGGGCTGGCCATCGTCGCCGATGCGATGCGCAGCCATGGCGGGCGGCTGGATCTGGGCCCCGGAACCACGCCGGGCTATGGCGGATTGCGCGCGCGGCTGGTGCTGCCGCTGACGCCGACGGCCTGAGCGCGAAAGGTTTGGTCGGCCCGGCGGGTCTGGCGGGGCTGTGGTGATATGGGCGGGGAAATCCGGGGCGTTTCCTCATCCGCCCGAGGGTCGCTGCGGGCAGGCGGTTGGTCGTGGGGAATTCGGCGGTCAAAGGGCGGAAAACGTTCCTCTTTCAGCGCCTTGCTAAAGGGTCGCGTCGTGATCGAAGATCCAGCCGAAGCGTTTCAGCGCCAGCCCCGGCGCCAGCTTGCCGATGCCGCGCAACAGCCCATGCGCCAGCGGCGCCAGCGGCGGGCGCAGGTGGTAGTTGCGCGCGTTGCGGTTGGCCATCTCGACGATTGCCCGCGTGCGCGGCGCGCGGCTGGCGGCGTAGCGCGCCAGCGCGGTGGAACTGTCCGCCTCGCGCGACAGGCGCGAGGCGAGGCAGGCCGCGTCCTCGAGCGCCATGTTGGCGCCCTGCGCCATGAAGGGCAGAGTGGGATGGGCGGCGTCGCCCAGAAGCGCCGCGCGCCCCGCGCCGTCGTGCCACTGCGTCGCCACCGGATGACGGAACAGCCCCCAGAGCCACAGGTCGCGCACCGCGCCGAGCCAGCCCGGCACCGGCCCGCCGAAGTCCGCGAAAGCCTCGCGCAGGGCCTCGGGGTCGTCGCGGTGGTTCCAGCCTTCCGCCGCCCAGAGATCGCGCTCGACCACGGCGACGATGTTGCGCATCCGGCCGCCGCGCAAAGGATAGCTGACCAGATGCCGGCCCGGCCCCATGAAGACCTGCGCGACCGGCGGCCCGCCGTCGCCGTCGATCAGCGCGCGCCACGCGACCTGCCCGGTAAAGAAGGGGGACGCGGCCCCGTTGAGCACAGCGCGCAGCACCGAATGCAGCCCGTCCGCCCCGATCACCAGCGGCGATTCGTGCACCGTGCCGATGCCCGTCGTCACCTGCGCGCCCTCGGGCCCCAGCGCGACCGACTCGACCCTTTGCAACAGGTGGAGCGGCACGCCGGCCTGCCGCGCGGCGCGTTCAAGCGCGCCGACCAGATCGGCCCGGTGGCACAGGAAGAAGCCCGGCCCCGCCGCCAGGTCGAGCCGGGTTACCAGCCGCCCGGTCGCGTCGCAGAGTTCGATCGCCTGCGACCGGTCGCCGACCTCGGAGGGATCGATGCCGAGGGCGTGCAGCACGCGCACCCCGTTGGGACTGATCTGCAACCCGGCGCCGACCTCGGTGATCTCGGGCGCCTGTTCCAGCACCTCGACCGCCATTCCCAGCCGCGCCAGCGCGCAGGCGGCGGCCAGCCCGCCGATGCCGGCGCCCAGCACCAGCGCCCGCTGCCCGCGGCGATCGGCAAGCTGTGGCATGACGCCCCCGCGCTCAGTCGTCGCGGTGGACGCGCTCGCTGCGTTCGTGGCGCTCCTGCGCCTCCAGCGTCATGGTGGCGATCGGGCGCGCATCCAGACGCTTGAGCGAGATCGGCTCGCCGGTCATCTCGCAATAGCCGAATTCGCCGTTGTCGATGCGCCGCAGGGCGGCGTCGATCTTGGACACCAGCTTGCGCTGGCGGTCGCGCGTGCGCAGTTCCAGCGCGCGGTCGGTCTCTTCGCTGGCCCGGTCGGCCATGTCGGGCAGGTTGCGCGTGGAATTGGCCAGATCCGCGAGGGTTTCCTTGCTGTCGCTCAGAAGATCGTCCTTCCATGCCAGCAGCTTGCGGCGGAAGTATTCCAGCTGGCGGTCGTTCATGAACGGCTCGTCCTCGGCTGGTCGGTAATCGTCTGGAAGGAAGGTTTCCGGTTTCATCGACATGTCCCCTGTCAGCCCGGTGAACGCTGCGTCGGTCGAGGCGATCTTGGTATTCGCGGTCATTCCGGGTCTCCTGTGGGGGCGCATTACCCCATGGCCGAGGGATTGTCACGGGGGATTGTCGGGGGATTGTCGCGGGGGATTGTCGCGCGGGAGGGCGCGAAGTCAGGGGCCGGGGCGGCGGGCTCCCTTGCCGGGAGGCGGATGCGGATGCCGGGCATCGGCGGCCGGGATACCGACGCCGCGCCCTTTACGCTGCCGCGTGCCTTGGCTAGGGTCGCGCGGCACCAAGGGAGTTGACGATGCGCTTTGCCTCGACCGGAACCTATATCGCCACCGACGACCTGACGCTGGCGGTGAATGCCGCGGTGACGCTGGAACGCCCGCTCTTGGTCAAGGGCGAGCCGGGGACCGGCAAGACCGAACTGGCGCGGCAGGTGGCGGCGGCGCTGTCGATGGACATCATCGAATGGAACATCAAGTCGACGACGCGCGCGCATCAGGGGCTTTACGAATACGACGCCGTCAGCCGGTTGCGCGACAGCCAATTGGGCGAGGACCGGGTGCATGACGTGCGCAACTACATCCGCAAGGGCAAGCTGTGGCAGGCCTTCGAGGCGGATCGCAAGGTGGTGCTGCTGATCGACGAGATCGACAAGGCCGATATCGAATTCCCCAACGACCTGCTTCAGGAACTGGACCGGATGGAGTTCTTTGTCTACGAGACCGGCGAGACGATCCGCGCCCGTCACCGGCCGGTGGTCATCATCACTTCGAACAACGAAAAGGAATTGCCGGACGCCTTCCTGCGGCGCTGCTTCTTCCATTTCATCCGCTTCCCGGATGCCGAGACGCTGGCGCGCATTGTCAAGGTCCATTTTCCGCGGATCAAGGAGGGGTTGCTGTCCACGGCGCTGACCCAGTTCTTTGAATTGCGCGACACGCCGGGGCTGAAGAAGAAACCCTCGACCTCGGAAATGCTGGACTGGCTGAAACTGTTGCTGGCCGAGGATCTGGCGCCCGAGGATCTGCGCCGCGAGGGAGCGAATGCCCTGCCCAAGCTGCACGGCGCCCTGTTGAAGAACGAGCAGGACGTTCATCTGTTCGAGCGCCTCGCCTTCATGGCCCGCCGTCAGGGGCGCTGAACGCGCGGTCAGGGGGCGGGGGCCGCCCCCTTTCCTCGTGCTGCACATACTCCTGCGCGGTCGATGCGGGGCGCTGCCTTCAGTCGGGTTCGCCCTGACCGGGCAACGGGCGGGGCGCGCCGGTCAGGTTGCGCCAGGCGTCGAACTGCGACAGGAACACCCGCCCGTTGAGTTCGTCGAGGAAATGCGTCGCGCGCAACCGGTCCATCACCGGCCCCTTGACCTCGCTCAGATGCAGGCCGATCCCGGCTTCCTTCAGGCGGCGGTTGATCGCCTCCAGGCTTTCGAGCGCGGAAAAGTCGATCTCGTTCACCGCCGAGCACATCAGCACCACATGCTTGAGCGTGCTGCCATTGCTGATCCGGTTCTGGATCAGGTCCTCGAGAAAGCGGGCGTTGACGAAATAGAGGCTTTCGTCGACGCGCAGGGTCAGCACGCGCGGGTCGGTGTCGACCTTGTGGCGGTGGATGTTGCGAAAATGCTGGGTGCCCGGCACCAGCCCCACCTCGGCGACATGCGGGCGCGAGGTCTTGTAGAGGTGCAGGAGGATCGACAGCACGACGCCGGCCGAGACCCCGGTTTCCACCCCCAGCCCCAGCGTGAGCAGGATCGTCGCGGCGACGGCGAGGAAATCGGCGCGCGAATAGGTCCAGGTCTTTTTCAGGATCGAGAAATCCACCAGCGACAGGACGGCGACGATGATCGTGGCGGCCAGCGTGGCCTTTGGCAGGAAATAGACCAGCGGCGTCAGGGCGACGGCGGCGATGGCGAGGCCCATCGCGGTAAAGGCCCCGGCCGCCGGGGTTGCGGCGCCGGCGTCAAAGTTCACCACCGAGCGCGCAAAGCCCCCCGTCACCGGATAGCCGCCGGTGAAGGCCGCGCCAAGGTTGGCCGCGCCCAGACCGATCAGTTCCTGATCCGGGTCGATGCGCTGGCGCTTTTTCGCGGCCAGCGTCTGCGCGACCGAGATCGATTCGACAAAGCCGATGACGGTGATGAGAAGGGCGGGGACCAGCAACTGGCGCAGAAGGCCCGGGTCGAACGAGGGCAGCGTCAAGGGCGGCAGGCTTTGCGGCACGGTGCCGACGACGGCGACGCCGACCTCGTGCAGGCCCGCGCCCCAGGTCAGCAGGGTCGTCGCCAGGACGGCCGCCACCGGCCCGGCCTTGGTCAGCACATCCGCCATGCGCGGCCCCAGCCCCAGCGCGCGCAGCGCCGGTTTCAGCCCCTTGCGCACCCAGAACAGGAAGGCCGTCGCGCTGACGCCGATCAGCAGCGTCGCAAGGTTCGTCTGCCCGATATTGGCGAACAGCGATTGCACGACCTCGATCAGCGTATGCCCGCCGCCCCGGATGCCCAGGATGTGGCTGATCTGGCTGGCGGCGATCAGGATGCCCGAGGCGGTGATGAAGCCCGCAATCACCGGGTGCGAGAGGAAATTCGCCATGAATCCCAGCTTGAACAGACCCATGGCCACCAGCATGGCGCCCGAGAGAAACGCCAGCGTCAGCGCCGCCACGGCATAGCCCATCGTGCCCTGTTCGGCGATCTGGCCCACGGCGGCGGCGGTCATCAGCGAGATGACGGCGACCGGCCCCACGGCGAGCGCCCGCGAGGTGCCGAAGATCGCATAGAGGACGATCGGCGCGATCGAGGCATAGATCCCGGCCTCGGGCGGCAGGCCCGCGAGCAGGGCATAGGCCAGCGATTGCGGGATCAGCATGATGGTGACGATCACCGCGGCGATCAGGTCGTTGGACAGCGCGTCGCGGTCATAGCGGCCGCTCCAGTCCAGCACGGGCAGGTATTTGGCAAGACGGAAGGACATGGTTCAGGCTTTCTGGGTCAGTCTCGGGTCGTGTGTCTCAGGCAGAGGGGGCGGTGACCTTTTCAGGCTTCACCATCCATTCCTTGCCGCGCAGCATGCCCCGCCAATAGACGGGCGGCAGCAGTT
>CALEZJ010000298.1 GCA_937927885.1 uncultured Paracoccaceae bacterium
GTGTGCGGCTTCGATCTGGCCCCCCTCGCCCGCCAGCACGCCGACATCTGCGCCGCCGCAGAGGCCGTGCGCGCCGCCCGTGACGCCCTCCAGCGCCAGCGCGAGGCTGTCAGCCTGATGCGCCGCGACCTTGCCGGGCTGGCGACCTGCGGTGCCCAGCTTCGGCCCGATCTGGACCTGTGGGAGGGGCTGGAGACCCTCGCCACCCATGTGTCGCGGTTGCTGCGTCGGCACCTGACGACCGAGGATCTGGCCCTGCTGGAAACCCGCCTTGTGCTGGCTCTGGATCAGGCACGCCGCATTCTGGACCCTGCCGAAACAGTGGAAATGAGCACCAATCCGGCCCCGGTTGAGCGCCACCATCAGAATTCCAAGACAGATCTTCATGAACTTGAACCATGCAATGAAGAAACGCCCGAACCACCCTCGCCCAGACTGCCGCTGGGGTTGGTGCTGCGCGCCTGTCCAGAAATCGCCACCTATTCCGACACCCCCATCCGCCATTGGCATCACCTGGTGCGCGCCGCCGAAATCGTGCGGCCGATGATGGGCGTTTCCCCGTCGGCCTGGGACGAGGCAAAGCGGTTGATCGGACCGGAAGACTCGGCCATCATCCTGGCCGCGATGCTGGAACGCTTCTCGGCAATCCGCTCGCCGGGGGGTTATCTGCGCAGCCTCAGCCAACAGGCCGCCGAGAAAGGATTCTCGCCCGGGCCGATGGTGATGGCGCTGATCCGGCGGGAAGCGTCGTAAAAGTTCACAGCTGTGAACTTTTGAAAAAGGGCGTAAAATGCATAGGGTGAAAGAGGTTATGGCCCGTTGACCCGGAAAGTCCGTTGACGCGAACGGGCTGGAACATCCGGCAATCCTGCACATGCTGGACGTCGCCGCCGTGGCTGAAACCCTGCTCATACCGCTTCCCTGTCCTGCGCCGCTCAAATTCGCGCTGATCCTGCTCACCGCCTTGCATGATCTGGGCAAGATCAACGCCGATTTCCGCCAGATGCTGCATGGCAGGCGGTCGCAGGGGCCGCGGCACTGGCAGGTGACCGAGGTCCTGTTGCAGCGCAACGACGACCTGCTGGCCGCCCGCCTCGGCGGGCGCTGGCAACGCCGGTTTCCCCTGTATGCCGCAACCGCGGGCCACCATGGCAAGCCACCGGACCTGAGCGAGACCGACCAGAAGCGCAGCCTGACATGGATCGGTAAAGACGCCCTTGACGACGCGCGCGCCACGATCGCGGCCTTCCTGGACCTGTGGCCCGAAGCCTCGCTGGACAGTCCCTAGTCCGAGGCCGAGGCAAAGCGGCTGTCCTGGTGGCTACCCGGGCTGGTGACAGCGGCGGACTGGATCGGATCGAACACCGGTTGGTTCCCGGCCCATCCACCAGCGCCCTTGCCCGGATATCTGTCCCAGACCCGCGCCCGCGCAAAGGCTGCCAGTCTGGCCGGTGCGCCGTTGCTCACCGGCCCGCTGTTCGATTTTGCCCTGCGTCCCATGCAACGGGCCTGCGCCGATATTCCGCTGCCCGAAGGTCCGATGCTGGCGGTGATCGAGGACGAAACCGGCGCGGGCAAGACCGAGGCCGCGCTGATCCTGGCGCAACGGATGCTGGCGGCGGGTAAGGGGAGGGGGGTCTATTT
>CALEZJ010000299.1 GCA_937927885.1 uncultured Paracoccaceae bacterium
CTGCCGCGCCGCGCTCGCTCGACGTGCTCTATGAGCGCGCGTGGTGCGCCTACAACCTCGAACGGGCGGGCGAGGCGCTGGCGGGCTTTTCCGCCGTGGCGCCGCGCGGCACTGCCCTGGGCCCCGACGTTACCCGCGATGCGCGTTTCGGCATGATCCTGTCCTATCTGAACCTGCAGATGACCGAAGAGGGCGCCCGGCTGGCCGCCGCGACCGATCTGACCCGCCAGCAGCGCATCGAGGTGGAATCCACGATCCTCGATCAGCGGGCGGTGCGATCCTTCCATGCCCGCGACTATGCGCAGACCGCGGCTTATCTGAACGCGCTGGAACAGCTTTCCGGCAGTCTGCGGCGCGATCTGGCGATGCTGCGGGGCTATGCCTATCTCAACGGCGGTCAGCATCAGTTGGCGCTGGCCGAGTTCACCCGCCTCAACGATGCGCTCAGCACCGAGGAGACCCGCTCCGCGTTGCAATCCCTGCGCAGCATCATGAGCGGGCTCTGACGCGATGATGCATCTGGTCCTCCACGTCGGTGCGCAGGGCACGGACGGGGGCCAGATCGCAGCCTGGCTCGCGAAGAACCGCGCCGCGCTGGAACCGCAGGGGCTGGCGCTGCCTGCGCCGGGGGCCTTCCTGCGGCGGATTTCGACCGCCCTCGACCAGGGGCGCGCCGATGACCCATTCCGGCGCGAGGAAGCCCTGCTCAGGGATCTCGGCGCCTCGGGGCAGAGGCTGCGCATGGTCGTCAGCGCGCCCGGGCTTCTGGGCAGCAGCGCGGATGTGCTGGCGCTGGAGGGGTTCTATCAGCGCGACCTGCGCCGTCGGCTGCATGCGCTGGGCACGCTGTTTCCCCGCACGCGGCTCAGCCTGCTGCTGGCAACGGGTCCTGCGCGTCAGGTGATACCCGCCCTGCTGCCGGACACGCCGGGTGCCGCCGAGGCCCTGCTGGCCGCGATCCCCGAGGATCGGCTGCCCTGGGCGCGGCTGGCGCGGTCGATCCGCAACCAGTTGCCGCACGCGAATCTGATCGCCTGGCGGCACGAGAACCTGTCGCTCGTCTGGCCGCAGGTGTTTCGCGCCCTGGTCGGTCGCGGGGTGGTGCTGCCATTGGCGGGTCTGATCGATTTCGCCGCGCGCGACCTTGGGGCCGAGGCGACGCTGCGTCTTCGCCGTTATCTGACGGCCAATCCCCCGCAGGGGGTGCGCCAGCTTTGCGATGTGGCCGGGATCTTTGGCCGCAAGTTCGGCCTCGCCGTGTCGGGCGAGGGCGCCGTCGCGCTGCCGGGGTGGTTGCCGGAACGCCTGGCCGGTCTCGACCGCGGCTATGAAACCGAATGGGCCGAACTGGCGGCCATCCGGGGCGTCACCGTCCTGCCCGGCCCGGGTGAAGACAGCGCTGAAACGCTTGCAGGAGCGGGAAACCCGACGCGCTGATGTCGACCGGGGGCCTGATGCCGGAGCGTCCGCGCCGCAGGACGCCTTGTGCCATGGCTTCGCTGTCGGCGAACTTGCCGCGCGCCGGGTGGGTCCCTGGCAGGGTGCTGAAACAGTCGTTTCACCCGCCACCTTTCGCGCAAGACAGGGACAGTGGTCCTTACATACGCCTCCCTGGCCGAGGCCATTGCCTCGGCCACGCGCGCGGTTTCCCCCGGACGCCGAGTGCCCCAAAGGCACCCGGCCAGCGCCCGCCCTCCGGGCGGCGGGTGCTGGCCTATGGTATGCTTGCGGAACCGGTCCGGCGGGGCTGTTGTGATGCGCGCGGGGAAACGCGATGCGTTTCCTGGTCCGCCCGAAGCAGGCAGGATTTCGGGTTGTCCTGGAACAATTTCCCGCCAGCGGATGGCTGAAAACACCTTTCAGCACCCTGCCAGGGCCCGGCCGCGCGTTCAGCCGTCCTGCGCCGGGTGAACGCGCGACAGGTGGACAGCGGTCGGGACAACGTCCTGCCCCCGGGGGGCCTGCGTGACCGCGCCCCCGCGCGCCGCAGGTCGATCCGCAGGTCGGGGGCACTGCCCCTTTCAGGTCGGCGCCGCTGCGCCCGGGGTTTGGCCGCTGCACCGGTCCCGCGCTGGCAGGGCGCGCGGCGTTTCGGGGGCGCCTGCCGGGGTTTCGTCTGCCCTGAGGGAGCCGTCAGATCAGCGGCGATGCGGCGATGCGTCGTCGGATCATCTCGGCCAATGTCCGCCGGTCGCCGGTGCGTCCAGCCTGTCGCGCGGCTTCTGCCAGCGGTTCGTCGCTGAGGCTGCGTCCGATCGAGGCCAGGAACTGCCCGGCGTAGCGCAGGTCTTCGGGGTCGTCAGACCTGCCCAGAAGGTCCCCCGCCAGCGTCAGATCGTCACGCAGCGCGAGCGGATCCGCCCCGGCGTTGCGGTCGACCTGCCCGAATTCGGGCAGCATCGGGTTGTGCCTCCAGTCGGTGATGCTGTCTGCATCGCCCGCGTCGCCGGTCAGGCTTGCCAGATGGCGGGTAAAGGACAGTGGCTTGGCCAGAAAGGCATCCGCCCCCGCCCTCTGCGCTGCGCCGTCCAGCGTCGGATCGCCGCTGATCGCCACCACGCGCCCGGGACGCGCGGTCGAGCGGGCCATGGCGCGGATCAGATCCAGCCCCGAGCCGTCCGGCAGCCCGAGGTCGATCAGGGCGATGTCAGGCCGGTAGACACGCAGGTGCAGCGCCGCACCGGCAAGCGATTCGGCCCGGCGCAACCGGATGCCCATGCGTCGGCACAGAATGCGCACGGCTTCGGCAGCGTGGCGCGAATCCTCGACCAGCAGCAGCGTGCGGGGCGGCGCGGCAAAGGCGCCTGCGGGATAGGCCAGCGCCCGGGGTTGAGGCGGGCGGGGAAAGGCGGGTTCAGGCAGGGAAGGGTTTGGCATGGCAACGACTCCTTGTCCGTGTCCAGTCTGGCGCCCAATGGCTAATCCGCGGTTAACGCGCTGCGGCCTCGCGTCGCTTGCAATTTGGCCCTCGCAGGCTATTGAAGCCGCAGCGCAGCACAGGATTTTCCCCATGATCGGACGTCTCAACCATGTCGCCATCGCCGTGCCGGACCTTCAGGCCGCCGCAGCCCAGTACCGCAACACGCTGGGTGCCGAGGTGGGCGCGCCGCAAGACGAGCCCGACCATGGCGTGACCGTGGTCTTCATCACCCTGCCCAACACCAAGATCGAGTTGCTCTATCCCCTGGGAGAGTCGAGCCCGATCAAGGGCTTCCTTGAAAAGAACCCGTCCGGCGGCATCCACCACATCTGCTATGAGGTCGAGGATATCCTTGCCGCGCGTGACCGTCTGAAGGCCGAGGGTGCCCGCGTTCTGGGCAATGGCGAGCCGAAGATCGGTGCCCATGGCAAGCCCGTGCTGTTCCTGCACCCGAAGGATTTCAACGGCTGCCTCGTCGAACTGGAGCAGGTGTGATGCCCGTCTTTTCGGCCTTTGTCCTCTTTGCCTTCCTGTGGTTCCTGACCTTCCTCGTGGTGCTGCCGCTTCGGCTGCAAACCCAGGGCGAGGCGGGCAGCGTGACCCCGGGCACGCCGCAATCCGCCCCGGCCAATCCGCAGATGCGCCGCCGGGTCGTCGTGACCACGATTGTCGCAACCCTTCTTTGGGCGCTGCTGGTCTGGGTCATCACCAGCGGCATCGTCACGGTCAACGACGTGGATGTGCTGAACCGCTGGCTGCGCGGCTGATCAGCGGGCAATCCGGTGATAGAGGTGGGTGAAGGTCGCCGCACCGAACACCGGAATCACCAGATTGAGCAAGGGGATGCTGAGCGGTATCGCCATCAGCACCCCGGCTGCCCAAAGCGTGCCGCGGTGCTGCCGCCAGAGCGCGCGCGCGTCGTCGGGGGACTGGCGTCGCAGCGCGACAAGCGTGAAATACTCGCGCGACAGAAGCCATCCGTTGATCAGCCAGAGCCCCACCATGCCGACCCCGGCGGAAAAGACGAACAGGATCATCCCGAGCAGGTTCAACACCACCAGAACCACGAAATAGCGCAGCGAATCGATCAGGACCGGCCAGAAACCGGCCGGGCTGGCCGGGGGCAGATGGGGGTAATGCGCGGCCTCGACGGCATCCGCCACATCATCGAGGAAGAGGCCGGTAAAGGCCGACGCGACAGGGACCATCAGGAACACCGACAGCCCCAGCATGAAGAGGATCGAGGCAAACGACAGCAGGGCCGCCAATCCGTTGACCTCGCCGACCACAGGCAGGGTCAGGGTGTCCGGCGTGAACCATCGGATGGCCCCCAGGACCAGCGCATACATCCCAAACAGCAGCGCGACGGCCAGGGCGAGGCCCAGCCAGATGGCCCGGCGAAAGCGTGGATCGCGGGTTTGCAGAAGGGCTGCGGAAAAGGCGTTCAGGATCATGCGCTTGGCCGGGTGACGCGTGCGGCAAGGTCCGGTCGCGCGCGTTCGGGCGGGGTGGCGGGGCAGGTGCCCAGATGGACAAAGCCCGCGATGGCCTCGCCCGGGGCCAGGCCCAGACCCTCTTCGACAAAGGCGCGGTCAAAGGCGGCCCAGCCGGTGACCCAGGCCGCGCCCCAGCCCGAGGCCAGCGCTGCATTGACAAGGCTGAGGCAGACCGCCCCGGCCGAGAGGATCTGCTCCATCTCGGGGGCTTTCTCGGATGGGACCGGCGCGCTGACCACCGCCACGATCAACGGTGCGTTCAGCCAGCTCTGGGCGGATTTCTCGATCTTTTCCGGGGGGATGGCCAGGGCAGGCCCACAGCGTCGCAGCAGGTCGACCAGACGCGCGCGCGGGGCCTGATCGATCACGATCAGACGCCAGGGTTCCAGCGCGCCATGATCGGGCACGCGCATTGCGG
>CALEZJ010000300.1 GCA_937927885.1 uncultured Paracoccaceae bacterium
GCCTGCACGGCCTCGGGGGCCATGTCGATGCCATCAGTGCGCATATAGGTGATGTGCCCGGCCTCATAAAGGCGCTGCGCGGCGGACATGGTCTGCTTGGCGCCCATGCCGAATTTGCGGCTGGCCTCCTGCTGCAGGGTCGAGGTCATGAAGGGCGCCGAGGGGCTGCGGCTGGCAGGCTTGGATTCGACAGAATGTACGAAAAGGTCACGCGAACGCAGCGCCTGCACGGCCAGATCCGCACTTTGCGCTGTGGGCAGGTCGAATTTGTCCAGTTTCTTGCCGCCAAGGCTGGTCAGCCGCGCGTTGAATTCTGCGCCGCGCGCATTGGTCAGGTTTGCCGTAACGCTCCAGTACTCGCGGGCACGAAAGGCCTCGACTTCCATCTCGCGCTCGACGATCAGGCGCAGGCACACCGATTGCACGCGGCCTGCCGAACGCGCGCCCGGCAGCTTGCGCCAGAGCACCGGTGAGAGGTTGAAGCCCACCAGATAGTCCAGAGCACGGCGTGCGAGATACGCGCGCACGAGGGGTTCATCGACCTGGCGCGGGGATTTCATCGCTTCGGTCACTGCGGATTTGGTGATCGCATTGAAGACGACGCGCTTGACCGGCGTGTCTTTCTTGATCGCGCGCGACTGGGTCAGGGCCTCGGTCAGATGCCAGGAAATCGCCTCGCCCTCGCGGTCGGGGTCGGTGGCGAGGATCAGGTCATTGTCGGCTTTAAGAGCGTCGGAAATCGCCTTGAGGTGCTTTTTCGACTCGGCCGCGACCTCCCAGGTCATGTCGAAATCGTGCTCGGGATCGACCGAGCCGTCCTTGGCCGGCAGGTCGCGAACATGGCCGAAGGAGGCGAGAACCGTGTAGCCGGGGCCCAGGTACTTGTTGATCGTCTTGGCCTTGGCGGGGGACTCGACAACGACGACTGCCATGCAAACCTCTGATTATCAACGGCATTGTGCGGAATGGCCGGGATAGGCACGCACCGCCGCGCCGCCTAGATGGGGGTGAACGGGGGGTGTTGTCAATCTGGGGCATGGGCGAGGGGGGGCGGCGTTGCACAGAGGAGGAGGCCGTGAACCCCCGCTGCGCTATCTTGGACCTCTGTGCCGACGGATTGCGGGGGCTGTCCGCCGGGTCGGTGAGGGGGGGGGGTCAGCCGCGCGACAGGAGGCCGCCGGGCTGGCGCCGCACGCGGCCGTCGAGTTCGAGAAACAGCAGCGCTGGGGCGAGTGTGGCGGAGGGCAGGTCCAGGTCGCGCGACAGTTGATCTTCGGCAACCGGACTTGACGAAAGGCGATCAAGGATCAGGCGGTGCAGTGTCAACGTGTCGATGCGTCCCGATGGCCCCGCGGCCCGGCTGGAAGGATGCGCGCTCGCCTGTTGGGCTGTCCTGCGGGGCGCGGCTTCGGGCGATGTCGATGCGGGCGACGCGGGCCTTGGCTGGCCAGTGAGCGCACGGTCCGGGACGGCGGGTCCCAGCGCGTCGAGTATGTCGGCAACGTCGCGCACAAGGCGTGCGCCGTCGCGGATGAGTGCGTTGCAGCCTGCAGCGCGCGTGTCCATCGGATGGCCCGGAACAGCCAGCACCTCGCGCCCCTGGTCAAGGGCGTCGCGTGCGGTGATCAGGCTGCCTGACCCCTCGGCGGCTTCGACCACCACCACGCCCAGCGAAAGGCCCGCGATTAACCGATTGCGGCGGGGGAAATGGCGAGCCTGTGGTTGCAGGCCCATGGGTTGTTCGGAGACCAGCAGGCCTTGATCGGCGATTGCGGCCGCGAGCGTGTCGTTTTCGGGCGGGTAGGTCACATCGACACCGCCCGCCATCACCGCAATGGTGCCGGATTTCAGCGCGCCGCCATGGGCCGCCGTGTCGATTCCGCGTGCCAGGCCCGAGACCACGCAGAGTCCGTGCCAGCCCAACCCCTCGGCCAGTTTGCGCGCCATCCTTGCTCCCAGGCTGGACGCGTTGCGCGACCCCACCAACGCGACGGCTGGCATCGCCAGCACAGGTTGCCGACCCCGCGCCCAGAGCACGGGCGGCGGATCCGCAAGGGCGGCGAGCGTGGCCGGATAGTCCGCGTCCCCCAGAAACAGCAGGTACGCGCCCTTTCGATAACCGAGGTCCATTTCGCGCAGTGCGACATCACGGGGGCAGGGGGTATAGGTATCGATCCCGGCCTGAGCGGCGATTGACGGCAGCGCATCCAGGGCCGCCGCCGCATTTGAGTGTTCGGACATCAGCCGCAGGAAGGTCGTCGCACCGACGCGGTGCGAGCGAATGAGGCGAAGCCAGGACAGCCGGTCTTCTTCCGTGGTGGGTGGGGTGAAGGGTGTGGGAGAAGAAAGTGCAGTCCCGTCCATCGCAACCTCGCCTCATTCGATTCGCAGATTGACGTTAAGAGGTTAACGGAGGGTGAAGATTTCCGGGACATGTCGCGATAAATCCTATGCGACGCCGGTTGGTGGCGCGGGCTTGCGCCTCGGCGCGCAGGCGCTATCTAGAGGGTGTGTCGCGCGGGATGCAGGATGATCCGCTACAGTCTCAAATGCGATAAGGGCCACGGGTTCGAGAGCTGGTTCGCCTCGGCTTCGGCCTATGATTCTCTGGCGCGGGCGGGGCATCTGGCCTGTCCGGCATGCGGCAGCGCCAAGGTGGACAAGGCGCTGATGGTGCCCGCTGTTGCCACCTCGGACACAGCGCCGCGCCCTCTGGCCACGCCGGAAAGCGAGATAGCCGCGAAGCTGGCCGAACTGAGGCGCCACGTCGAAGAAACCTCGGATTACGTCGGCGAGGATTTCGTGAGCGAGGCCCGCGCGATCCATCTGGGCGAGGCCCCTGAGCGCGCGATCTGGGGCGAGGCAAAGCTGGAGGAGGCGAGGGCGCTGGCCGAGGAAGGGGTGCCCGTTGCGCCCTTGCCCTTCATGGGCAAGGCAAGGGTGAATTGAGGGGGCGGTGCCGCAGGGGCGCCGGGCCAGATGAGGGCATCGCAACGCAGGAATCCTGACGCTCGCCGACTGCCCGGCGCTGGATTTGGATTGTTCTTCTGACGCGGATCGCCATGATGTTTCGTGCATGGTGCCGCGCAGGGGATGGCAGATCGTGCTGAGAGAGAAACTGTCGCTCGCACTTGACCCCGAGCGCAAGGCAACGCCGGGACTGTCCACTGCGAATGTGGTGGTCGTTTGCCTGATCTGTGCTTCCATTCTTCTGGGTGTCCTGGAAACCGAAGAGGCGCTGGCAAGCCGCTATCGGTATGTTTTCGACACTGCTCATGGCGTGATGTTCGCCGTCTTCGCCGCCGAATACGCGGCGCGCCTGTATGCCGCCCCGCTGAACACCCGCTATTCGTCCTCGCTCCGATATGCGCTTACACCTGCATCGCTGGTGGATCTGGTGGTGCTGGTCTCGTTTGTGATGCCGTTCTTGGGGATGGAGGCCACGGTGTTGCGGATGTTGCGCGCGGCGCGGCTGGTGCGGCTTGCCCGGCTGGGGCGCTATTCGCTGGCGTTGCAGGTGATCGGTGCGGCGATATCCGAGCGGCGCTATGAACTGGCGGTCAGCGTTCTTGTGGCGTTTGGTCTGATGCTGCTGTCATCCAGCGTGCTCTATTTTGCCGAGCGATTGGTGCAGCCGCAGACCTTCGGGTCAATCCCCCGTGCCATGTGGTGGTCGGTGGCCACACTGACGACGGTGGGCTACGGCGATTCCGTACCAATGACGGCGCTGGGCAGGGTCGCGGCGGCCCTGACCGCCTTTACGGGGATCGGGTTGATCGCGCTGCCGACCGGGATCCTGGCGGGTGCCTTCAACGACGCCCTGCGCAACATCCGCAGCGGCCGCAAATGATCTGCGGCCGATGTCGGCCGACCTGCCCCACCCTTGCGCCCTTCGTTCCCTGCGCGTATGAGGTGCGCGCCGCGCGGGGCTGTGCGGGCAAGGGCGGGGGAGCGAATGCCGATCCTGGTGATGAAGTTCGGGGGCACCTCGGTGGCCGATCTGGCGCGCATCGAGAATGCCGCGGCCAAGGTCCGGGCCGAGGTCGAGCGCGGCTATGACGTGATCGTCATTGTCTCGGCCATGTCGGGCAAGACCAACGAACTGGTCAAATGGGTCAACGACACCTCGACCTTCTATGACGCGCGAGAATATGACGCCGTGGTTGCCTCGGGCGAGAATGTCACCGCCGGGCTGATGGCGCTGCGCCTGCAAGAAATGGGCATTTCGGCGCGGTCCTGGCAGGGCTGGCAGGTGCCGATCAACACCACGTCGCAGCATGGTTCGGCGCGGTTCGTGTCGATTCCGCGCGACAATCTGGATGCGAAGTTCGCCGAAGGCTTCAGGGTCGCGGTTGTTGCCGGGTTCCAGGGGGTCAGCGCCGAGGGGCGGATCACCACATTGGGCCGGGGCGGCAGCGACACCACCGCCGTGGCTTTTGCCGCCGCTTTCAATGCCATTCGCTGCGACATCTACACCGATGTGGACGGGGTCTATACCACCGACCCGCGCATCTCGCGCAAGGCGCGCAAGCTGGACAAGATCAGCTACGAGGAGATGCTGGAACTCGCCAGCCTTGGCGCCAAGGTGCTGCAGACCCGTTCGGTCGAACTGGCGATGCGCTACAAGGTGCGGCTGCGGGTTCTGTCGTCCTTTGAGGAAACCGATGAAAATTCCGGCACCCTGGTGTGCGACGAGGAGGAAATCATGGAATCGAAAGTTGTTTCTGGCATTGCCCATTCGCGCGACGAGGCCAAGATCACCCTCTTCACCATCGAGGACCGCCCCGGTATCGCTGCGGCGATCTTTGGTCCGCTGGCGGATGCGGGAGTGAACGTCGACATGATCGTGCAGAACATCAGCCCGCTCGGTGGGGCGGCGGGGTCTGCGGTCACAGACATGACCTTTTCCTGCCCGGTCGATCAGGTGCCGCGGGCAAAGCGCGCCCTCGACGAAGCAGTCGCGGCGGGCAAGATCAAATATGGTTCGCTGGTCGTGGATACCGAGGTTTCAAAGGTTTCGGTCGTCGGCATCGGGATGCGCAGCCACGCGGGCGTCGCGGCCAAGATGTTCACCTCGCTGGCGCGGGAAAACATAAACATCAAGGTCATCGCGACTTCCGAGATCAAGATTTCGGTGTTGATCGACCGCAAGTACATGGAACTGGCCGTGCAGACCCTGCACGACGCCTTTTCGCTGGAAAGCGCTTGAACCCTGTTCAGGGGGCTTGGGGCCAGGCCGGGGTTTCCGGTCTGGCCTTTCCTGTCTAAGAGGGCGGCAACAGGCCCAGCAGGTCTTGGTTGCAGGCCGCGCCTGCCATGTTGCCACTGGCTGCCGCCGCCGGAGCGACCGGTAGGGGGCGGGCCAGATCACCAGCGGCAAAGATCCCCGGCACGGAACTGCGCTGGAATAGGTCCACGGTGACGAAGCGACCTGCGGGGGTTTCAGTCATCGCGCAACCCAACTCGTCGGCCAAGGACGAGGCAGGCTCGAACTTGCCATGCAGGTAGAGGGCGCGCATCGGGACGCGGGTTCCGTCCGCCAGTTCCACCGCTGAAATCTCGCCGCCCGCGTGCAGCACCCTGGTCACCAGCCCGGGGACGCGACGCACGCCCGCACCTTGCAGGGCGTCGGGGTCGTCCACCTTCTGACCATTTTCCAAGTAGATGAGTTCGTCGGTCCAGCCTGCCAGATGGCGGGCCTGATGGGCAAATCCTGGTCCGGTGACCAGCAGGCCAGTCGGGCGGTCGGCCAGTTCATAGCCATGGCAATAGGGGCATTGGTTGGCGGTCTTGCCCCAGCATTCGGCCAGACCTGGGATATCAGGCAGGATGTCGCGCTGGCCGAAGGCCAGTATGATGCGCGCGGCCTTGATCACCTCGGGCCCGTGAAGGACGAATTCCCCCGAGACCCCGCTGATCCCGCTCACTCGCCCCGGCAGGTGCCGCGCGGTCGGATAGGCCAGCACCTCGGCCAATCCTTTGGCGCGGATGTCGGCGGGGGACACGCCGTCCTGCCCCAGAAACCCGTGTGAGCGGGGAGCAAAGCGGTTGCGGCCCTTCCCATCGTCGATCAGCACCACCTTTCGGCGCGCCCGGCCCAGCATCAGGGCCGCCGAGAGTCCGGCAAAACTTGCACCGATCACCGCAACGTCTACGTTCATCTTGATCTCCTGCAACAAACATAACCAAGATAGTTACATGAAGCGCGATAGCAAGCTTTCCCTCGCCCTCCACATTTTGGGCCACATGGGTGCGAACCCCGATCAACTGCTGCGCTCGGAGACCCTTGCCGCCTTTCACGACACGCATGCGGTGGTGGTCCGCCGTACGCTGGGCCAATTGCGCGCCGCAGGGATTGTCGCCGCGACCCGTGGCCATGCCGGGGGGTGGCGGCTGGCCCGTGATCCCGCCGGTGTCAGCGTGGCCGATGTCTACTGCGCGCTTGGTGAACGGCTGGATCCGACGCCCGGCGCAGGTCCGGAAAACCCGCCCACCTGTGCCATCGAACGCGCACTGCATGGTGTCTGGGACGCCGCTCTCGCCGAGGCGCAGGCTGCGCTTCTGGCGCGGCTTGCCGAAGTCAGCATTGTCGATCTTTCGGGCAGGCTTGTCGACGGGTTGGCTGCGGTGCATCAGCACAGTTCCCCTGACGCGCATCCTATGATCTAAGGGCTCAAACAACCTCAGGGTGCCCGATGCCAGACCGCAGTGAAAGCGACAGCCGAAAGCTATTGCGCCGCTTGCGCGATACGCTGGCCGAGCCGGTGCGCGGGCAGGAACGTCTGGATCGCATCGTCAAGCTGATCGCGGCATCGATGCACACAGATGTGTGCTCGATCTATCTGTTTCGCGACCGCGAGACGCTGGAACTCTGCGCCACCAAGGGATTGAAGGCGGATTCGGTCCACCGCACGCGGATGCGGCTGGGCGAGGGGCTGGTGGGCAGAGTTGCGCGCACGGCAACGGCGGTCAACACGGCGGATGCGCCCAACGAGCGCGGGTTTCGCTATATGCCCGAGACCGGCGAGGAGATTTATTCCAGCTTTCTCGGCGTCCCGGTGCAGCGGTTGGGCGAAAGGCTTGGCGTGCTGGTGGTGCAATCGCGCGAGGCGCGGGCCTTTTCCGAAGACGAGGTCTATGCCCTTGACGTTGTGGCGATGGTTCTGGCCGAGATGACCGAACTTGGCGCTTTTGTCAGCGAGGATTCGGCGCTTGCCTCGCCACATAAGCTGCCGGTTATGTTGCGCGGCGGGTCCGGACAGGAGGGCACCGCCGAGGGCCATGTCTGGCTGCACGAGCCCCGCGTGGTGGTGACCAACCTCGTCAACGATGACCCGGTGGCCGAATGCGAGCGGCTTCGCAACGGCGTGGCACGGCTGCGCGGGTCGGTGGATGACCTCCTCGAAACTGCGGGCAGCGTCGACAAGGAACACCGCGAGGTGCTGGAAGCGTACCGCATGTTCGCCCATTCGCGCGGCTGGCTGAGGCGGATGGAGCAGGGTATCGAAAGCGGCCTGTCCGCCGAGGCCGCAGTCGAGAAAGAGCAGTCCGAGGCCCGCGCCCGCCTACAACAGGTGCCCGACCCTTATCTGCGCGACCGGCTGCACGATCTTGACGATCTGTCGAACCGCCTCCTTCGCATTCTGACCGGGCAGGGTGCGAATACGGGCGCGGTAATGCCGGACCGTGCAATTCTGGTGGCGCGCAACATCGGGCCCGGCGAGCTGCTGGAATATGGCAACCATGTCAAGGGCGTGGTGCTGGAAGAGGGTTCGGTCGGCTCGCATGCGGCCATTGTGGCGCGGGCACTGGCAATTCCGCTGGTGGTGCATTGCGACGGTATCACGACCGAGGCGCTGAACGGCGACGCGATCATTGTCGACGGGGACGAGGGGGTGGTCCATCTGCGTCCCGAGGAAAGCGTCGCCGCGGCCTTTCGTGACAAGATTGCCATGCAGACGCAGGCCGAGGCTCGTTTTGCCGCGTTGCGCGACCATCCCGCCGTGGCGCGCTGCGGGAGCCGTGTCGCGCTGCACATGAATGCCGGGATCATGGCCGATCTGCCGTCACTGGCGGGGTCAGGGGCCGAAGGGGTGGGGCTTTTTCGCACCGAGTTGCAGTTTCTCTTGCGCAACTCCATGCCGCGCCGGTCGGATCTGGCCGCGCTCTATGCGCGGGTGATGAAGGCCGCCGGCGGGCGTCGGGTGGCGTTTCGCACGCTCGATATCGGGTCCGACAAGGTGATGCCCTACATGAAGCGCCCAGAAGAGCCCAACCCGGCGATGGGCTGGCGGGCGCTCAGGGTGGGGCTCGACAAACCGGGCGTCATGCGCATGCAGTTGCAGGCCCTGATCCGCGCGGCGGCCGGGCGCCCCCTGACGGTGATGTTTCCGCTGGTCAGCGAGCATTCCGAATTTGTCACCGCCCGCGACTACCTGCTGCGCGAGATCGAACGCGAGGCACATCTGGGCCATCCGCTGCCAGAAAAGCTGGAAATCGGCGCAATGCTGGAAACACCCTCATTGGCCTTCGCGCCGGATGCGTTCTTCCGGCTGGCCGATTTCATATCCATCGGTGGCAATGACCTGAAACAGTTCTTCTTTGCCGCCGATCGCGAAAACGAACTGGTACGGCGGCGCTATGACACGCTGGCGATCAGTTTTGTCACCTTCCTGCAAAAGATCGTCCGCCGTTGCGCCGAAGCCGACACGCATCTGAGCTTTTGCGGCGAGGATGCCGGACGGCCGCTGGATGCGCTGGCTTTTGCCGGGGCGGGGCTTCGCAGCCTGTCAATGCGACCCGCCGCCATCGGCCCGGTCAAGGACCTGATCCTGCGCGCCGATCTGGCCGAGGTGGCGGCCCTGATCGAAACCGCCAAGCGGCGTGGTGACGACAACCTTCGCCCAGCGATGGCCGATTATGTGCGCCAGCTGCCGGTGGACTAAGACAATGCAGCGTTTCCGGCTAGTCGACGAAGCGCGTGACCTCGCCCTGAACTCGGTCCCAGCCGCCCGGCGCCAGATCAAGGCCCAGCACCCGCTCTGGGTTTGTCGGCGGCGGCATCACCACCCCGGGCAGCTTTGAAAAGCCAAAGCGCCGGTAATAGGGCGCGTCGCCGACCAACATCACCCTTTTCCAGCCCAGAGCGCGGGCCCGCTTCAAGCTTTCGCGGATCAGCAGGCCGGCCAAACCCTCGCCCTGATGGGTCGGATGGACCGCGACCGGGCCCAGCAGCAGCGTCGGTTGCCCTCCCACCCGGACCGGCCAATGCCGGATGGCGCCGACAAGCGCCTCGGTCTCGTCCCACAAGGTCAGGCAGAGTTCGGGCACCGGTGGCACGTCATCGCGCAGCCGATAGGACGACAGCGCCGTGCGGCCGGGGGCGAAACACAGGTCATAGAGCGCCTCGACATCCCACCAGTCGGCGGGTTCCTCCTGTTCCAGATCCACCCGCGCCTCCAGCCCCTGCCTGTCGAATCCGCCCGTAACATGCTGGGGATGCGAGATCAAACCCCTCTGCATGGACAGCGCCCACAGCCCTGCGCCCTGTCGGCGCCTCTTACGAAAACCCTTGCAAGTCAGCGTCTTTGCCGAATACTCGCCACGGTGTCCCGTCCTCGTCCGAGCTTCTTTTGCCCATGACCCCCGCCCCGACCGGTCTCGCCGAACTGCAACAGGCCCGGCGCGCGGGCATGGGGCTGATTCCCTCGGCCTTCCTGTTCAGCGTCTTCGTCAACCTGCTGATGCTGACCGGTCCGCTGTTCATGTTGCAGGTTTACGACCGCGTCCTTGGGTCGAGGTCCGAGGAAACGCTGGTCTCGCTGGTGCTGCTGATGGTGGCGCTCTATTCGCTGATGGGGCTCCTGGAC
>CALEZJ010000301.1 GCA_937927885.1 uncultured Paracoccaceae bacterium
CGGCGGAAAGGCTGGCGGCGTTCTGATGCGGGACAAACTGGGCCCAGAACGCCATCATGGCGGCGGATTGTTCGATCTGGCGCTGCCAGATGCGGCACCAGAAAACGACGGGACTGGTCATGTGCGGATTCCCCCCTTTGGTGAATGCGTGACGATAGCACGAATCGGTGCGACAGTCCTTTGATCCTGCGCAAACAAGTGTGTGATCACGCCGATCTGCCCTGGAAACGGGCAGCGAGGCAGCGCCCTGCCGCCGTCACAGGCGGTGTTCGGTCACATCCGGCCGGGATCGCAGGAAGGCGAGGCTTTCCTCCAGATATCCGGGCGGCAGGTCGCGTCCGATGACGACAATTCGCGAGGTCTTGTCGCCTTCGGGCCAATGGCTCAGCGGGACCGGCGGGTGAAAGATATGCTGCACGCCATGCAGGGCGAAGGGATGCGTCATGCCCTCGACATGCACGATCCCCTTCAGCCGCAGGATATCGGCGGCGGCCGAGTTCATCAGCGATTCCAGCCAGAGGTCGAAGACAATCGGGGAAATCGGCTGGGCGATCTCGATGGATTGCGAGGTGACGCGCCCGTCATGGCTTGGCCTGGCACTCGCGAACAGACCATGCGACTGCGGCAGGCCCAGCGGGTTCAGACCCTTGAGCCCGCTCAGCGGCGGCAGGCTGGCCCGCTTTGGCGCACTGGCGACCCAGGCCAGCGCCTGCGCCTGCGTGCTGTCGGGCCGGGGGGCAAGACCAAAGAGCAGTGCCGGGTCGATGCGCCCGTGATCCGCCACATGCCGAGGCGCGCCAGGGTTGATCGCGCTGAGGCGGGTTTCGAACGCGGCGCGCTGGGCGGCGGTCACCAGATCGGTCTTGGTCAGGATCAGCCGGTCCGCCATGGCGATCTGCTGCACGGCCTCGAATTGCTGGTCCAGGATGCGGGCCCCTGCCGCGACATCCGCGGTCACCAGAACCCCGTCCAGCGCGTAGTCATAGGAAAGCTCGCCGTCCATCACCAGCGTCTGCACGATGGGACCGGGGTCGGCGATGCCGGTGGTTTCGATCACCACACGGTCAAAGGCGATTTCCCCCGCTTCGCGCCGGTCGCGCAGGTCGGTCAGCGTCGCGGCCAGATCGCCGCGCACCGTGCAGCACAGGCATCCGGACTGCATCAGCACCATGGTTTCTGTCGCGCTTTCGATCAGGTCGTGATCCAGACCGATATCCCCGAATTCATTGATGACGACGGCGGCCCGGTCCATCCCGGGATGTTTCAGCAGCGCGTTCAAGAGCGTGGTCTTGCCCGAGCCCAGAAAGCCGGTCAGCAGGGTTACGGGAATGGGGGCTGGCATGGGGGCACTCCTTGTTGCGATTGCCCTAGCGCGTGCGGCGGCGCTTGGCAACGCGAGGCTAGCGCAGCACCAGCCGCAGACCGGCGCGCAGTGCCAGTCGGCCCAGCCGCGACAGCAGCGGGGCCACCAGCGCCGCCATCGAACCCAAGGCCGCGATCAGGCCGGTGAACAGGGCCCAGACCTCGTCCGACAGGCGCAGGCCGAGCCGCAGGAAACGCGACTTGCCCAGCAATTCGAAGGCGCCCAGCGTGCGCGGGCCCAGTGCCTCGGCGGCGCGAGAGAGGCGGGCAACCTCGGCGGGCGTGTCCATCGAACCGGTCAGATGCAGCGCCTGGCGCACGCCCAGCCGCTGGGTCAGCCCGCCCAGATCCTGCGCCAGATCGACCGCTGGGCGCAGCACGTGCGGGCGTGCCAGCGCGGCCAGATCGTCGGTGCTGCGTGCGGCGGGCAGGCGGGCCCAGTCGATGCCAAGGACCACGGCGCGGCGAAAGGGCACCAGCAGGTCCGGCGCCAGCCGCCCGGTGCGATGCGCGACGCGCAGAAAGGCGGCGCCCCCCTTGACCGCCAGCGAACTGCCGCCGCTCACCACCACCAGCCCGGTTGCCGCCAGTCCGACAAAGGCGATCCCGATATCCACCTGATCGACCTCGTCCCCCGCGACATAGCGCCCGCCTTCGCGCGCCAGCACCATCAGGTCGCCCAGCACCGTCAGGTTCACCGCCACACCGCAGGCCAGCGCCGCGCCCAGATCGCACAGCGACAGGTCCCAGGCGCAGGCGGCGCATCCGATCCCGGTGGCGATCCAGCCATTGTCCTCGGCATCCAGTGCCGCGTGACGGGCCAGCAGGGCAGGGGGCAAGACCTCGCCCTGCGCCTCGGCGAGGTCGATCAGCGCCTCGATCACCACCCAGTCGCGGGGGGTCTCGTCCAGCCGCGCCTCGATCCGCGCGACGACCGATTCGCGGGCCAGAGCGCGCTCGTAAACCGCCTCCAGCGACGAGGCGGCGCGGTTGACCATCAGCGACCCCACGGGCGCCTGCGACAACTCGCGCAGCCAGAACCCGGTCCACAAGAGCGAGACCAGCGCCAGCGCCAGCATGATCCCCCGCTCGACCCGCAATCTGCGGGTGCGCCTCTGCTCGGGGGTTCTGTGCGGCTTCACCATCCGCACAAGGTGGCCAGCCGTTATCCGGGGTGCAAGCCCCCGCCCCATCATCTGTCCTCAAATATCCTCAGGGGGGTGAGCGCGTCAGCGCGAGGGGGGCAGAATGCCCCCCTGCCACCGTTACCGGCGCGAGCGCACCATGCCGACGATCTCGTAGGTCCGCTCCAGGATCGGCCGGGCGATGGCGTCGGCGCGTTCGGCCCCTTGCCCCAGGATGCGGTCGATTTCCGCCGGGTCGGCCATCAACTGGTTCATCCGCGTGGTGATCGGCGACAGCACCGACACCGCCAGATCCGCCAGCCGTGGTTTGAACACCCCAAAGCCCTGCCCGGAGTATTCGGCCACCACCTGATCCACGCTTTGCCCCGAAAGGCCGGCATAGATGTTCACCAGGTTGCGCGCATCGGGCCGGTCCTTCAGCCCCTCGACGCTTTCGGGCAGCGGTTCCGGATCGGTCTTGGCGCGACGGATCTTCTTTGCGATCGTGTCGGCATCGTCGGTCAGGTTGATGCGCGAATTGTCCGACGGGTCGGATTTCGACATCTTCTTCGTGCCGTCCGTCAGGCTCATCACCCGTGTTCCGGCGCCTTCGATCACCGGCTCGGTCACGGGAAAGAAATCGACCCCGTAATCATGGTTGAATTTCAGCGCGATGTCGCGGGTCAGTTCCAGATGCTGCTTCTGGTCCTCGCCCACCGGCACCATGGTGGCATGATAGAGCAGAATGTCCGCCGCCATCAGCGAGGGATAGGCCAGCAGCCCCAGCGAGGAATTCTCGGCGTTCTTGCCCGCCGTCTTGTCCTTGAACTGGGTCATC
>CALEZJ010000302.1 GCA_937927885.1 uncultured Paracoccaceae bacterium
TCCCCCATCAGCCCGAACATCGTGGTGATGCGGTGGTCGATCACGCTCTGTGCAATCGACTGGAAGGCGGGCGAGCGAGGATCAGACATGATTGGCTCCTGCAAGGCGTCAGGGGGCCATGGTGCCGGACGATCGACACCAAAGGCAAGCCCTGCCCGGTCAGGTGCCAGAAAACCTCGGCGGTCGCTTTTGCAGGAAGGCGCCGATCGCCTCGGCAAAGTCCGGATGGGCAGCAGCGGTCAGGAACGCGGCTTTTTCGGCCTCCAGCGTGGTGGCGTAGTCGGCACCGAAACTGGCGCGCAACAGGCGTTTCAACGCACCGGCCGCCCCCGGCGCATTGCCTGCCAATTTCCGCGCCAGCTCCTCGCCGCGTGTGGCCAGGAGGTCGGCGGGCACCACCTCGTTCACCAGTCCCATCGCCAGCGCGGCATCGGATCTAAGCGTGCTGCCCTCGATCGCCAGCCACAGCGCGCGACGCAGGCCCACGATGCGCGGCAGGGCCCAGGTGATGCCGCAATCCGCGGGCGCACCGATCTTCAGGTAAGCAAAGGAAAAACTGGCGCTGTCCGAGGCCAGCGCGAAATCGGCGCCCAGCACCAGAGAAAGACCCGCCCCCGCTGCTGCGCCTTGGACCAGCGCCAGCACCAACACATCCGACGCATGCAACGCCGCAAGAGCGCGGTTCATCGGCGAGATGATGGCGTCGGCCTCGGCCACCGGATCGACCGAGAGGTGAAAGGCGCCCAGATCACCCCCGGCGACAAAGGCGCGCCCCTCGGCCTGCAGGATCAGAACGCGAATACCGGGCACCGCGAGCACCTGCGAGACGGCGGATTCAAATGCCTCGGCCATCGCGACGTTGATCGCATTCAGGGCCTCGGGACGGGTGAAGGTCAGCCGTGCCAAGGGCGGGGTCAGGCTCAGGGAGACAGGGTCGCTCATCATGGGGCCTCGGTTTGGGACTGTGCGACGCGGCGTTCTACCTCTTCGCGCAGGATCTTGCCGCTGACATTGCGCGGAAACTGGTCGAGCGGCCAGAACACGACATCACGCGGCCGCTTGTAACCCGCGAGGGCGGCCCGGCACAGCGCGTCGATGGCTTTCGCATCAAGGCTGTCGTCGTGGCGCGCCACCACGGCCACCGGCACTTCGCCCCAATGCGAGTCAGTTCGGCGCACCACGATGGCATCGGCCACGCGTGGATCGGCCAGGATCACTCGCTCGATCTCGGCCGGATAGATGTTCTCTCCACCCGACTTGATCAGGTATTTCGACCGCCCGGCGAATTCATAGCCGTCGGGCGTTCGACGAAAGAGGTCGCCCATGTGAAACCAGCCGCCCGCGAAACATTCCGCATTGACTGCGGGGTTGTTCCAATAGCCGGAAAACAGCGTCGGCCCGCGCACCCAAACCTCGCCAACCGCGCCATCCGGCACATCATTGCCTTCGGCATCGACCAACCGCAGTTCGGTAAGAACGCTGGGCTTCTTGGCCAACGAGCGAGGCAAGGCCCCTGGGGCGATCAGATCGGCCGACAGCGGCGGCATGCCGGTTTCCGTCGCGCCAAAGGAATTGAGCCAGGGCGCACCGATGAGGGTGGTGATCTCGGTAATCACCGACGCGGGGACCATGTCGGCCATGCAGCCCACCGCCTTGACCCCTTGGATGCGCGGGCACCGCGTTCTAATCCGCTCCAACAGGGCCTCGGTCGTTGCGGGCACGGTCATCAGCCAGCCGATTCGGAATTCTTCCAGCGCGTCCAGGATTGCATCAGGCTGGAAGCCGTCCACGATCACCCCGGTGCCACCGATCAGCAGCGTGGAAAAAAGATGCTCGGACCCACCCATATGAAACATCGGCGCCCACGAGATATAGCCATCTTCGCTTGCCAGTCCCATGTCGATGCGCAGCGCGCACATGCGGGCGATCTGGGCGCGCTGGCTGATTACCGCCGCCTTTGGCCGTCCCGTGGTGCCCGAGGTGTAGAGGATGGTGAACCCGTCCTCACTGTCGCCCGTGATCGGGGCGTCGCCGTGCGCGCCCAACCCGTCGATGGGCAAAATCGTGCACCCACCGCCCGCCGACCGCGCCAGATCGAGGTGGCGGAGCGAGGCGATCAGCAGGCGCGGCGCGACGAGGTCGATGCAATAGGCCAACTCATCCGCCACCAGCCGCCAGTTCAGACAGGCGACCATCGCGCCGATCCGCGCCGCCGCCAATTGCAGCAGCGTATATTCGATGCGATTCTCGGACAACACCGCGACCCGGTCGCCCCGCTGAACCCCGCTCGCCGCCAGCCCGGCCGCGATGCGCCCAGCCTCGGCCATCATCTGCGCATAGGTCAACCGCCGGTCACCTTGCACCAACGCCAGTGCATCGGGCGAAAAGCTGGCGCGCGCGGCAATCAGGCCGTGAACGGTGGAGCTGGCGGCAAGATCAGCGCTCATCCCGAGGCTTTCTGCTGAACTGCGCGCTGACCAGAACCTCGCCCGCGCGGGTCAGGATGGCCGAATCCGCGCTGAGAGTGGTGTCGAGCTCGTCGCCCTCAAATGCGTTGCCGGTGAAATCGGCGGTGATGCTGGCGAATTCTGCACCCGGATCAGCCCGCAGCACCGCCGAGATCAGCAACGCCAGGTTGGCCGGGCCGGGATTGACGCGGCGGGGTCCAAAGCCGGCTGCCTCAGCCGCCTCGCGGCTGAGATGTATCGCATTGTCATCCCGCAACCACGCGCTCCATTCCGCCATCGCTTCGGGGGTGAGGGGGGCAAGCGTCATGCGCGCACCGGAGTGATCATGGTAAAGCTGAGGATACTGACGGCACCTTGGCTCTGGCACAGCGAGATGGCGAAGGGCGCGTGATCGGCCTCGCCGAAACGACGGCTGGGTTTACGCTGTATCTCGCCAACCTCGGCGCGAACCTCATAGACCTGACTGGTCCTGAGGCGCCCGGGCAGATCGATCCGGCAGCGCCCCAGCACCGGCCCCAGATCGAACCCCAGCCCCAAGGCGCGGGCCCAGTCGCCGATCGGCTGCGCAAGGCCACCAAGGGCGCCGACATAGGCCAGGATCGGATGCGCCAGATCGCCCACCCGCGCGGGCGCACCGCTAATCGCGCGGATGCGGTCATCAAGTGACTCGGTCAGGGCGAACTGGCCGGGAGGGAGGCGATGAGTCATTGGGGATTCGCTGCGATATATACAATTTAGTATTTGACGATATATCAAGATGCCTGTCAATGTGTGCGGTATAGTCAAGGGGGGCAAGACATGACCGACTTCGCCGCACGGATCGACCGGCTGGAATCGCGCAATGCGATCCTGAAGATCATTTCGCAATACTGCAAAGCCTGCGACGATCGCGACGTGCCGCTGCTTCGCTCGCTGTTCGCGGCTGATGCCTGGGTGCGATCCGTTGACGGACGGATGCAGGGCGAAGGACTCGACGGCATCATGCAGATGTACCGCAAACGCTTCGAGGTGCTTGGCCTGTCGGTGCATTGGACGCATGACACGATCATTGACATCGACCCCGCGAACGCCGACCGCGCCACCGGCGAGGTGTTCTGTCATGCCGAGGCAATGCGCAATGGACAGGTACTGGTCGGTTCGCTGCGCTACGAGGACGAATACCGACGTGAAGGTGGGCGCTGGGTCTTTGCGTCACGGCTGCTGAAGTTCTGCTATTACGTCCCCGTCAGCCAATACGCCGAAGCGCTGACCTCGCCGTTGCGGCAGCGTGGCTACGAAACCCCTCTTCCTGCCGATTACCCCGAAACGTTGGACAGTTGGACCGGATGGGTTCAGCATTACGCCAGCGTGCCGCAGGGATGATCCTTGGGTTGCATCACCCGGCAATCTCGACCGCGAATCTGGAAAGGCTGGTGGATTTTTACACCAGCCTTCTGCGCTTTGACGAAGTGTATCGCGCAGGTTGGCCCGTCGGTGCCGAGGTGCAGAACCGTCTGCTGGGGGCCGAAGGCTCTGGCGCACGGCTGGTGATGTTGCGCCAGGCAAATGCCTATCTGGAGATTTTCCAGTTCGACTCACCCCCGCCCGAGACACGTGACCGCCAGCAGCGGCTGTTCGGGCAAGGTCTGACGCATCTGTGTCTGGCCGTGCGCGACATCGAGGCGGAATACCGCCGCCTATGTGATGCCGGGATGGAGTTCAACACCAGCCCCCTGCACAGGGGTCCGTTCAGTGTGGTCTATGGGCGTGACCCCGATGGAAACGCCGTGGAACTTCTGGAGCACCACGACGCCACCCAGGCCTTTGCTCCGCATTGGCGTCGACCGGATCGGGCCTTTGTCAACTGACCAGAGCCCCCGGCGCCTCGATTCTCTGGCGCAACGTCTGCAGGAATTGCGCGGCCACCGCGCCATCGATGGCCCGGTGATCGGCCGACAGGGTCAGTGTCAGCACGCTGGCAAACCTTAAGCCGCCGTCAGCGTCCTCGCGGGCTTCGCGCCGGGGGGCACCAACAGCCAGGATCGCGGCCTGAGGTGGGTTGATGATCGCGTCAAAGGACCGCACGCCGAACATACCAAGGTTCGAGAGGGTAAAGCTGCCGCCTTGCAGATCACCGGCACCCAGTGTGCGTGCCCGCGCGCCTTCGATCAGCCGCGCGCTTTCACGGGCCAGGGCGCTGACCGGTTTTGACGCCGCGTCCCGGATCACTGGAGTCAGCAACCCACCCTCGACCGCGACGGCAAGGCACAGGTCCACCTGCGGCTGCGGCGTGATCCCGGTGTCCGAGACCAACACATTCACTTGAGGATGCGCGGCCAGAGCCAGAGCCGATGCGCGCAGGAGAAGGTCGGTCACCGACAGCTTGACTGTCCCGCCCGAATTCATCAACGCACGCAGGGCCATAAGTCCGTCCACCTCGACATCCATTGCGGTATAGAAATGCGGGACTGTCTGCTTTGACTGGGTCAAGGCGCGAGCGATGGTCTTGCGCATCCCGGCAAAGGGCTGCTCGGCCATTGTTTGAACCGTAGCCGTTGCGGGCGCCGACGCGTTAACTGGAACGACGACTGGCGCAGGCGACCACAGACCCGCTGCGCGCGCTGCTGCCTGCGCATCGGCCAGCGAGATACGGCCCTTGTAGCCGGTCGGCGCCAGCCCGCTCAGATCGAGACCGATGCCATTGGCGAAATTCACCGCGACGGGGCTTGCCTTGGCGGCCGCGTTGCTGGCCCGGATCGCTTCTGGGTCGCGCGTGGGTTCGGGACGGGCGATCACATCCGCCTTGGTCACCTTGCCCTTTGGCCCGCTGCCGACCACCCCCGCCAGATCGATCCCCTCTTGCCCCGCGATGCGACGGGCCAGCGGGGTCGCCTTGACGGGAGTTTCCTCGACGACCGCTTCAGGGGGTCGCGCGCCGTCGCCCTTGGGC